>CAZOHQ010000008.1:0-17498 GCA_964579455.1 uncultured Syntrophaceae bacterium
ATCTGTTTGACCTCATATAAGCCTCCTATGAGCTTATCAATAATATCTTTTTTGTGAAAATAATTAAGAGAAACCCTGATTCGTGCCTGTCCTTCTGGTACGGTTGGCGGTCTAACCGCCAAAGCCCAAATGCCTTTTTCTTTTAATTTATCACTTATCTCTACTGCCTTTTTACTGTCTCCAATAATAATAGGGATTATTTGTGAGTTTCCTCGTGTTTTAAAGCCAATCTTTTTCAGGCTACTGCGTAAATATTCTGCACTCTCAAGCACCGAAACGAATGGGCTTCCTACAGCGATCCCATTCTCTCTCAGAAGGGTTTCTACCCTTCTTCGATTGTCCTCTTCAATGCGGATAAAGAACTCCGGCCTTCCGATATCCGCTCCAAGGTGGCACGGAAGATCCAGATAACGATCCACGGCATGCTTATCCATATCCTCATAAATCTTTTCATCCAGAAAAAGGCCGGACAGTTCCTGCATGCTGTCATACCCAACCTTCCGCCTGCCTCCACTGAGTAAAACGATGATCGAACTCTTCAGTAAACCGTGGAAATCGACAACGAGGTCACATCTTCTGTCTCTGAGGGTGGCAACGAAGGATGCCATCTCAGAAATGGTTTTTCTCACATCGTGCAGTCTCTTGATATTTTTCCACCAGCTTTTTCTGCGGGAGATAATAACCCTGTCGAGGGAGGGATGTCCCTTTATGATATCCGAAGAACCCTCCTCTATCACCCATGTGATATGGGCATTGGGATACAGTTTTCTGAGCGCTACGAGCGACGGAAGCGTATGTATCACATCACCTATGGCGCTCAGTTTTACGATAAGGATGTTCACCTTTTCCGGTCCTTCATTATCCACTCTGCCGCAGCGAGGATATCCCGGGCGATATAGGCCGGCTTGATATCAGAGGCCTGTACGTTTTTCCCATAACCTGTCCTGACGAGTATTCCCTTGGCTCCGACATTGTTCGCAAGTTCTATATCCTTTGCCATATCCCCCACCACATAGGAGGCGGGCAGGTCAATGCCTAATTCTTCAGATGCCTTCATCAGCATTCCCGGAGCCGGTTTCCTGCAGTCGCACGATATCCGGTATGTGCCGATCCCCTCCGTCGGATGATGGGGGCAATAGTAAAAGCGGTCGATGGAGGCGCCTTCTTTCATAAAAGCCTTCTGTATCTGTTTATGAACCGTTTTTACGAATTCCTCCTGAAAAAAACCCCTCGCAACACCCGACTGGTTTGTGACGACTACTACCTTCATCCCCGCTTCATTTATCATCCGCACGGCTTCAAATGCCGCGGGGAATATTCTCAGCTGCTCCAGACTGTCAAGGTAGCCAACCTCTTCATTGATTGTTCCGTCCCTGTCCAGAAATACCGCACTGTTATGCTTTTTCATTGTTACATTCCCCCGGCATTGAATCTCCCCGCAACAAGTTGCGGTGAATCTCCGATTGTAAAGGAAACTGTTTTTTTTGCTCGCTAACCCCGTCGCAAGCAGCGGGGAACGCGCTCGCTGTTCAATTCAGTGTGATCCACGACCGCTTTTTAACAATATCCTCGCGGCATCACAGACATCATCCACCCCGATCAGATCCATGCACCTGAAATCGGTCGGGCATGTTTTTTTGAGGCACGGGCTGCAGGAGACATCCTTGTGGACGACAATACTTTTCTCGCCCGCCGGAGATGTCGTTACGGGATTCGTCGATCCGAATATGGCAATGAGGGGAATGTCCAAGGCCCCGGCAAGGTGCATCAGCCCCGAGTCGTTGGATATAAAAAGATCGCACTCTTGTATCAGGCCTATCACCTCGTTGAGTGTTGTCTCGCCGGCCAGATTGATCATCGGGTTTTTCGAGTTTTTTTGAAGCAGGTCTGTTCTTTCTCTGTCTCCGGAGCTCCCGAAGAGGATAATCCTGGCCGAGAATTCATCCGCGAGCCTGTCCGCCACGGCCGCGAATCTCTCCGGAAACCACATCTTGGCAGGTCCGTAGCTGGCCCCCGGCGCGATACCTATCAGGATTTCTTCCTCTTTAATGTTATGTTCGGCAAGGATCTTTTTCGCAGGCAGGGAATACTCATCACCCGGTACTATATTAATCGCTCTTCCTGATGTCCCGAATCCCAGCGACTCGACCATCTCGAGATAATAACCAATCTGGTGGATTGTTCTTATCGCCCGTGTCCTCTTAACCGAATGGGTCAGGAGAAATCCCCTGCAGTCGGAGTTATACCCTGCCCTGAGTGGTATTCGCGCGAGCCACACGATAAGAGCCGCCTCTATGGCGTTCTGAAGAAGAAGGGCCAAGTCGAATCTTTCTTTCCTCAGTTGTGCGGCAAGACGTATTTTTCCACCTATTCCATTGTGAATACCGGGACTCTGGAAGATGATGACATCGTCGACATCGGGGCAGGCCCTGTAGAGCTCAGCCACCCAGGGCTTTGCCAGGACGGCTATCCGTGCATGGGGAAAGGCGCGTCTGACAGACGACACCGCCGGGAGACTCATAATGACATCCCCGATCCAGTTGGTACCCCTTATCAGTATATTATTAACCCTTTCAGGGAAGAAATCCCTGGATTTTCTTATCTTCAGCATATCTTTGGTCATCTTCACGAATCTTGTTTCACCGTTTCAAGTCTCAAGTTGCGGGTCTCGTGGTACGGTACACCTCATTCCTCACTCCCTTGAAGCCTTGACGCCTCGGGGCTTGTTGGCCGGTACTTGAGATTTCTTGGTCTTCCATCGCTGGTGAAGCCAGAACCACTGTTCGGGATGTCTTCTCACATTGTCTTCAACGATCTTGGTAAACCGTTGAGTGTTTTCACAGATATCCCTGTCAAAATCGCCGGACCTTGAAATCTTAACCTCCGGCTCGATAACAAACCGGTATTTTCCGTCTTTCATTCTGGATATAAAACCAGGCAGAACCGGCGCTCCCGTCTGTAGCGCGAGAGAGGCAAGGCCTTTGGTGGTTGACGCGGGTCTTCCAAAAAAATCCATGAATACGCCTTCCCGCCATGAAACATTCTGGTCTATCAGGATGCCTACTACTTCATTTTTTTTAAGGAGTTCGAGTATCTTCCTGACAGCGCCCCCCTTGGAAACAAGTCTGTTTCCTCTATGGCTCCGCACCTTGTCAACGATTTCTCCGATCACAGGATTATCGAGTACTCGATATACAATATTCAAAGGTTCACAAAGGATGGCGAAGGCCGCCGCCTCAAGTTCCCAGTTTCCGAAATGTCCCGTGAAGAAAAGAATGCCCTTGTTCTTTTCTTTAGCTCTTAGATAGTTTTCTCTTCCTTCGAATTCAAGCCAGTCGGATATATTTTCTCCTGTTATGGGAAGAAGATCGAAAAACTCCGCGGCAAGGATCCCGATGCTCCTGTAAGAATCTCTGGCGATCTTCGCCAGGTCCGATATATCCTTTTCCGGAAATGAACGCGCAAGATTGTGGAGAACTATCAACCGGTGCTTCTCGGAAACCCGATAGAACAGGACAGCCAGAGCCTTGAACAAGGCCCTCCTCACGTTAAGGGGAATAGCCCTGAATATAATAAAGACTACCCTTGTTGTTAGTGTTTCTTTTTTCATATCTCTAACTGTTCGAGGATACACTCCTCGAATCTCGGTCTGGATGGAATGATCTCCATTTTTATTCTCAGCAGGTAAAGATCCCGGAAGAAGTCGGGAAACCGGGCCAATTTAATGCCGTCCTTTTCAGTGGTCAGCATAACCTGAGCACGGCAGTCTCGACAAACCTCTCGGATATGCGCAACGTCTCCTGCGGTATACACATGATGATCCGGGAAGGGAATAAACTGAGCAACCTCCCCGCACAGAGGTTCCAGTATCTTCCTGAAACTGTCAGGCTCAGCTATGCCCGAAAATGCGCACACCTTCTTCCCCTCGAGATATTCAAGCGAGCAGGTATCTTTCGCCCGGCCTCTCACAAGATCCCCGGGACTTCGCCGACCCCTGAAGGCAGGAATCTGAGGCACCTCCACTACCGAACCGTTGCCACTCGCCTTCCCTTCCGTAGCTGTCAATATAACAATATCGGCCCTCTGCAGGGCACTTCGTGGCTCACGCAGCCCCCCTCTCGGAAGTGTAAACCCGTTACCGAAGGGTCTTTCACTGTCGAGCAGCACAATGTCGATATCTCTGGACAGACGGCGATGCTGGAATCCATCATCAAGTATCACGACATCCACACCGAAACGCTCAACAGCCAGTTTTCCGGCTATGTATCTCTCTTTTCCGATGATGACGGGGACATCCCGTAAGCTCTGAGCAATCAGCAGGGGTTCATCGCCAGCCTCATCCGGCCCCATCAGTATCTCGTGACCGTCCGATACCACGCCTGTGCGGCCTTTCCTCTTCCCCCCATACCCTCTGCTCAGAATGGCCGGTCGGTACCCATGTTCTTTCAGCATACCGGCCAGCATGATTACCATGGGGGTCTTCCCGGTGCCTCCAACGATTATATTCCCCACACTGATAACCTTGCATGTCATCTTTCGTGTCTGGAATATACCGGTTTCATAGAAGCGATTACGAAGGGTTACAGCACCGCGATACATCACAGAAGCCAGGAGAAGCGGGGAAAACCGCAATAGCCTTCTGTCGTCACGCAATATCCCTGAAACAGCTTCGTTTAACGTTACCATATCCACGTGGGTACCATACTCTCCATTATGCAACGACTCTAACCGGTATGCTCCCTGAACTGCATATTGCACAGCCTGAAATATTCACCTTTATTCGCAAGAAGAAAATCATGGGTCCCTTCCTCAACAATCTGCCCGTTAACCATGACAATGATACGATCCGCGTGACTTATCGTTGAAAGCCTGTGAGCTATAACAAACGTTGTTCTCCCCTTCATAAGGTTTTCAAGCGCCTCCTGCACCTCCATTTCGGACTCGGTGTCGAGGGATGAGGTTGCTTCATCAAGTATGAGGATGGGGGCATCCTTTAAGAGCGCTCTGGCTATGGATAACCGCTGTCTCTCTCCCCCGGAAAGTCTCATGCCCTGCTCTCCGATAACGGCGTCATAGCCCCCGGGTAAGCCCTCAATAAAGTGGTGTGCGTTTGCCATCTTTGCTGCATGTATAATATCAGTGTCGCTCTTTGTAATGTCACCATAGGCAATATTGTTTCTGATGGTATCATTGAACAGTATCGTCTGCTGCGTAACAATTCCAATCTGTTCGCGAAGTGACTCCACGGTGATATCCCGTATATCACAGCCGTCAATCTCGATACTTCCCTCATCTACATCATAGAATCTCGGCATCAGGTTGACAAGGGTGGTCTTCCCACCCCCGCTCATCCCTACAAAAGCAATCACCTCTCCCACATTGACGGCAAGATTTATGTTCTTCAGAACAGGTTCATCGCCATAGCCAAACGTAACGTTGCGGATCTCTATTTTTCTCGAGATGCGAGGCAGTGGTGCAGCATTCTCTCTGTTTCGTATTTCGGGTATCAGATCTGTGATGGCAAATACGCGCACACAGGCGGCTATTCCCTGCTGAATGACATTGTTAACATTTGTGAGCCTTTTCACGGGCTCATAGAGCATGATAAGGGCCGCGAGGAAGGAAAAGAAGGTTCCCGGTGTCGACGTTCCCTCTATAACCTGATACCCACCATAAAATATGATAGCGGAGACACCCAGACCGCCCAGAAGTTCCATAAAGGGAGTGGATATGGCTTTTACGGATACGGCCTTCATGAAAAGCTTGAAGAGTCGTTCATTTTCTCGTGAAAACTTCTCGGATTCATGACTCTCCATCCCGAAAGCCTTTACTATTCTGGCACCCGAGATGGTTTCCTGGAGAAGACTGGTAAGGCTCCCCATCGTAACCTGTCTTTTTGTGGCGATCTTTCGCATCTTCCTTCCAAACACAGCTATCGGATAGACCGTAAGGGGGAATACAAACATCGCTATGATGGCCAGCTTCCAATCCCTGTAAAAGATCACAAACATCAAACCTATCAGCGTAAAGGAATCTTTGAGAAAACTTGTTATCGCATCCGATACGGCCCTCTGGATAAAGTTTACATCATTGGTAATACGAGACATAAGAATACCGGTTGGGTTTTTCGTGAAGAAGGAGAGTGATTGCCTCTGAATGTGATTGTAAAGCTCACTCCTCAGATCCGTTACAACTCTCTGACCGATATAATTCATCAGCACCGCCTGCCCGTAACTGCAGACACCCTTTATGATATATATAGCTATTATCACGACGGGAATCAGTTTCAGCATACCGACATTCTTATTCAGGAATATCTCATCCAGGGCAGGTTTGACGAGAAAGGCAAGGGCGGAAACGGTAGCTCCTACCGCCAGCATACATAACATCGCTAGAAAAAATTTTGAGGCATGAGGCCGTGCCAGTCTCAGAAGGCGTCTATATATACTCATATCATCTCACATGCCAGCTCCGCCGCTCTTTGAGACGCACCGGTGCTACCCAACTTTTTGCATACATCAAGCAGATCCTTTTTCATTTCATCCATCCTGGACCCACTGGTAAGAATATCGTACACTTCATCAGCCATCTTTTCCGGATTTGCGTCCCCCTGTATAAGCTCGGGAACCACGGTCTTCCCCGCTATTATGTTGACCATGCCTATGGTATCAATATCAATAACCGCCCTGCCTATAAGATATGACAGTGCTGAAATCTTGTAGACGATAATCATCGGCGTGCCGAGAAGCGCCGTTTCCAGTGTGGCGGTTCCTGAGGCAACCATGACAATGTCCGATAATCCTATGAGATCATAGACATCATCGGTGACAATCTTAACGTCTGCGGAAGATTGACTCACTATGCCGGCCACAAAATCGTAGTTCAGGGTATCGGCAAGAGGCAGAGCAAACTGAACGGACGGCAATCTGTCTTCTAATATTTCCGCGGCTTTCAGCATTGCGGGCAAAAGCTTTTTCACTTCACCGTCCCGGCTTCCGGGGAGAATACCAACAGTTGTTGCCCCCTCTTTCAGCTCAAATTTTTTCAGCGCCTCTTGGCGTGTATACTTCCTCTCTACCGCATCCAGCAGGGGATGCCCCACGAAATGTACATCTAACTTAGCCCTCTTATATAGTGGGGCCTCGAAGGGAAGAATAACCGCCATCCTGTCTACACATTTTGCAATACTGTATATTCTTCCCTTTCTCCATGCCCAGACCTGGGGACTGATATAGTAGAAAACCTTGACACCATTCTTACGGGCTTCTTTGGCAAGGGAAAGATTGAAATCAGGATAGTCGATGAGGATGAGCAGATCGGGTCGTCTTTCCTGTAAAAATTTTTTCAGTTTTCGCCTGACTTTGAGAATAAATCCCAGTTTGGATAACACTTCCGTCAGTCCTACAACGGCCATTTCAGACAAGTTCGCAACGATTTCAACCCCTGCGCCCCTCAGCTTTTCCCCTCCGATTCCATAAAAATGTATCTGTGGGTCTATACGATGTATGGCCTTCACCAGGTTGGACCCGTGAAGGTCACCCGATGCTTCTCCGGCTACAATCATCACCTCTTTACATCTGGAATGAGGATTTTCCTGTTCAAGACGCATGATTAATCACATCGCAGATCTGACATATCTCCCGCATTAACCGGGGTCTGGCGAGAACATCCCGTATGGCCACGTCGATTTCCGGTTCGGGAAGAGTGGATGGTTTCTGTACAGCAACCATCTGTATCATACAAGAAGCTCCTGTCCGGCATTCATTTTACCAATAATGCGAAGGGCCAGCTCCAGGGATTTTCTACTCTCTCTGCCGGATACCAGAGGGGCATCCCTGGTAATGACCGAATGAATAAATGACCTGATTTCTTTTTCGAGTGGATCGTATTCCTCTACGTCCACATCATTTTGACCGATTTCCGGCTGCCCGTCGACACCCATCTTCCTGTTCAGTGAAACGAGTTCCCTCTTTCCGTAATCGATGGAATGATACCCCTCAAGTCCGAAAAATCTTATTTTCTGCAACACCTTACCGGTTACTCTGCTTGCGGTAACATTCGCCACGCAGCCGTTCTGAAAGGTAATTCTCGCATTGCTTATATCAACATTGTGTGAAAGGACGGATACGCCGACCGCTTCCACATCTTTGATGGGAGAATCCACAAAATGCAATATGATATCGAGATCGTGTATCATCAGATCGAGGATGACATCCACATCCGTTCCACGATTGAAAAAGGGGTGAAGACGGTGAGATTCAATAAAAAGAGGCGTTTGTATAACCTTCTCCAGCGCCGCGATAGCCGGATTAAATCTTTCGACTAACCCTATCTGGAATATGGCCCCCGTACTCTGTGCAATGGCAATAAGTTCATCGGCTTCTTTCAGCGAAACACATATAGGTTTTTCAAGGAGTATATCGATTCCCGCGGAAAGAAGATCCTTTGTTACTTCATAATGAGATCTCGTTGTAGTCGCAACACTTGCGGCATCGACTTTTCCAATTAACTCTCTATGATCGGAGAGGGCCGCGCATTGATACTCCTTTGCAGCCTTTAAAGATTGTTCTCTGACGATATCTGCCGCGCACACAATTTCACAGTCCGATATCTTTTGATATTTTTGCAGATGGTAGTTTCCGAGATGACCGGCACCCACCACACCAACTTTTATTTTTCTTTTTTGTTCCACTGGTTACTCCTCGCCTATCTTTAAACGGCAAAAACGAAATACCCACATTATCGCTATTCAGGATTTAATCTTCGTGTACGTTTTTGAGTCTGTCATCCGTTTAATAGCGCAGTGCTCCGATTTGGGAATACGGTGACATATTGTGACAAGTTGTCGCAGAGCGAATGTTCATTCAGCACTCAGCACTGATAACATCAACTGAATTTTGGCGAAGTCAAGATTAGTTCCTAATCGAACGTACGTATCGATTGTCGACGTCTACTGACTGTCTGAGTCTCAGACTGTCAGTGCAATCCATACTTAGATTATTGTGGTTATCTGCATATGCCTCTTTTCGCATTTCCAATAAACTCAACAAGATGTCGTACCTCAGGCAGGTCGTCAACTTCCGCCTTCACTCTTTCCAGAGCCACAGAGAGTAACAGGGAAGATCTATAAACAATCTTATAAGCCTTCTTGAGGGCCGCTATTGTTTCTTCCGAGAAACCTCTTCGCTTGAGTCCTATCAGATTAAGACCATGGGGTTTTGCCCTGTTGCCCGATACGGTCACATACGGGGGAACGTCCTTTGCGACGGCTGATGCGCCTCCAATGATCGAATGGCAACCGACACGGGTAAATTGATGGATCCCCGATAAGCCACCTATAATGGCAAAGTCCTCAATGAGTATATGGCCGGCCAGATTAGCGGCATTCGCCATTACGATATTGTTTCCCAGTACACAGTTATGCGCCACGTGACAGTACGCCATCAATAAATTATTGTCTCCTATATAGGTCATTCCGATATCGGCAGATGTGGAGCTGTGTATCGTGACAAATTCCCGTATCGTGTTGTTCTTCCCGATCATCACTTTCGATTTCTCTCCATCGAATTTGAGATCCTGAGGAACGGCTCCTATGGAAACAAACTGAAAAATATGACAATTGTCGCCTATTTCCGTACACCCTTCTATGACAGCGTGCGGGCCAACAACCGTACCTCCTCCTATCCGTACATTCGGACCGATAACACTGTAAGGCCCTATTTCAACGTTCTCTTCAACAATTGCCCCGGGCGATATGATGGCTGTGGGGTGAACATTCATGCTTTTCATTACTCCTTATGTATGCGCAAACTACTTCTTCTCGCTTGTTACTTTTTCTTCCAGTTTCTCGATCCTTCTTAACAGAGAGTTCACCGTTTTTCTCATCTCCGGGAGTCTCGGCAAACACGCATATATGCGCAACCATTTGCTGTGCTGCATGTGGGGAGAACCGGACACTATCTGATCGGAAGCAACATTTCCGTGGACACCTGACTGTGCCGCTACCATGACATTGTCTCCTATGGTTATATGACCAATGAGCCCAACCTGTCCCCCTAATAGTACGCTCTCACCCACTTTTGTGCTGCCTGAAATGCCAACCTGGGCGACGATAATAGAGTTTTCACCAATGACGACATTATGGGCAATCTGAACCAGGTTGTCAATCTTAACCCCCCTTTTTATCCAGGTCTTCCCCAATGTCCCCCTGTCTATCGTGGTATTTGCCCCCACTTCGACATCGTCATCTATTTGTACTATTCCCACTTGCGGTATCTTGCGGTTATCAACACCGGGATTCGCAAAACCGAACCCGTCCGCCCCAATTATGACCCCCGCATGGAGAATCACCCTATTCCCGATCCTGCATCCCTTGTACACGACAACATGTGGGTATAATACGGAATTCTCTCCCACGGTTGCGTCATTACCGACAAAGACACCCGGATACAGCACCGCCTTCCTTCCTATCCTGGCCCTCCTGCCGATGTATACCCCGGGATAAATGGTAACATCTTCTCCTATTTCAGCATCCGCTTCGATACAGGCATCTCCATGTATCCCCGCAGGAATATTTTCCTCCGGGTAAAGAAGCCCGAGAACCATGGCCATGGCGATATACGGATCTTCCGTGACAATCAGGTTTTTATCTGGGTGTGTAATCCCCGGTGAAACAAGGATTGCCGACGCACGGGTTTCTTCGAGTCTGCCTCGGTACTTTGGATTTGAGATGAAGGTAAGATCCCCTTCACCCGCCTCATCTATGCCCCGCACGTTGCAGACAGATACATCGGCATCTCCCACCACGGTGCCACCCACATGCGCTGCAATCTCTCTGAGCCGTTTTCTGACCACCATGTACATTCCCGGTTTACTTGTTTACGGTCCCGTAAAAAGTGAAGGTTGGACGGCAGAGTAATACCGACGTACCAGAACTTACTAAACCGTCACTTTTTAGCATTATACACCTTGTTATATTCTTCTATAACCTTCTCTGTCATATCATTCGCCTTGGAATGAAAGACAAGTCCTCCGCTATTTACATCCATTATGCTCGTATAGCCTCCCTTTTCACCGATGGTGTTTACAACCTTCAATACCTCGGGAAGCAACTTTCGGGAAAGTTCCTGATCCATCGTTTTCATCTCTTCATTGGTATCTTCAATGAACCTTTTGTAATCCCTGTATTCTTTCTGGTAGGAAAGCTCCATCTCCTTATAGGCACTTTCCGTCAACACCGGGCGTTGTTTTTCCAGATTGTCCTTCAGCTTTTTAAGCACATCCTCCTTATCCTGTATCTGCGTTTTCCTCTCCTCGACGAATTTTTTCAAATCCAGAGTCGCAGCCTTACCGGCATCGGAGTTGAGAAGAATATCTTTCATGCTGATGAAGCCTATTTCCCCCGCCCCGGCAAAACAAGCACCTGTTACTATAAAAGAAATAACAATCAAAAAACTTATGACCTTTTTCATAAATGAATCCTCCTTGTTTCAGTTTTTAATCTCATATGTGTACAAATGGACACTACATAAACATACCTATAGTAAACTCCCACCTGCTCGGAGTCTCGCCCTCTTTCCTGTCAAGGACATAGCCCCATTCCAGTCTTAACGGACCGATCGGAGAATACCAGCGCACCCCCGCTCCCGCCGTCTGCCTCAAGTCATCTAAATAATAACCGCTGTCCCATGCATTGCCCGTATCATAGAACACGACTCCTTTCATGCCGGCCTCTTTAATTAAGGGGAAAACTAATTCCACGTTGAAGTTCAGCATGGTCGCGCCGCCTATGCAATCTCCCTCTGAATCGACAGGACCTATCTCTCTCAAACCCCTTAGGGAATTTATTCCACCCAGGTAAAAGCGCTCAAAGACAGGGATCTCCTTCCCTTCATTTGCCTGTATATACCCAGCCTTTCCACGAACCCCGAAGACCGTATCCAACGGTAGAGGAAAGAACCAACTGGAGGTGGTGGTGTATTTCGTAAAACTCGTATCTCCCTGAAAGATCGTTCCCGTGTGCTCTATGGAAACACTGTTTTTGGAACCACTTGAGGGAAACATTATGTCGTCCGTTGTATCCCGTGCAAGTGACACAGTAACACCACTTGAAGTGGTCTTTCCCTCCTGATCCGCGATATATTCCGAGGCATCACTGCTTACATTTGTTATATCATCAAGGGTAAAACTGTATCCCACGTATCCTTTTACATATTCAAAGAGGGGATAGCCCAGGGTAGCACCGAAACCCTTCGTGTTGAGATCGTACGAATCATATTCCCGATCCATGTCCCATACATCAAACTTGCCCCACAAGGGCATATCGAATAGCCAGGGGTCTGTAAAAGATAGTTTATAGGTCGTTTTGCTTGATCCGAAGTAACCGCTAAGACCCAGGGTCTGGCCCCGGCCAAAGAGATTTTGCTCGGATACCTGAGCGGTAAAGACCAGATTGTCAATAGCGCTGTATCCCATACCGACACTGAACAGACCGGTGGATCGTTCCTTGACATGGACATTGATATCCATGAACCCTTCATCGGTCCCCTTTTCCGTCTGAAAATTTACCTCTTCAAAATATCTAAGCCTGTTCAGTCTCATGTAGCTCGTCTTGACCTTGCTGCTATCATAAAGATCCCCCTCCACAGCGGCAAGTTCTCTGCGTATTACCTTGTCTCTCGTTGCGGTATTTCCCGTTATGTATATCCTGTTGATATATACAAGATCACCCTTGTCTATATCATAGGTTATATCAACCCTCTGTTCCTCGTTTCTGGACACGGTCCGCGGAACGACACTGGCATAGGCATAGCCCTCTTTATTGCACGTCTCCGTCAGCATATCGATGTCCTTAATGATGGCCTCTCTGTCAAAATAGTCTTTTTCGGTAATCCGAAGCTGTGTCACTAATTCGGATCGGGGAACGGTAAGAATATCGCCCGTGATCTTCACCTCTCCCACCCGGAATTGTTTCCCTTCGATAATGGGTATTTTGATGTATATCCATTCTTTGTCATGCGTCATCTCCGGTTCGCCAATCTTGGCATTGACATACCCGTTGTTCAGGTAAAAGACTATCAGCCTGTTGGTATCCTCTTTTAACTTGTACTCATTGAACTCACCGGAATCAGTGATAAAATGAAATATGCTCCACTCCGAGGACTCCATCATATCTCTCAATTCCTTGTCGGGATACGCCCTGTTCCCCTCAAAGGTGATTTTCTGTATAAAGAGCTTCCCCTTCTCCGTTATATTAAATACTACTCGAGCACCCTTTTTATTTTCATCTATACGGTATTGAACGTCTGCGTTAAGAAATCCTTCATTCTTGTAGAGGGTCTTTATGTTTTCTATATCAGCCTTCAATTTATTCAGATTCAGAATCTGCTTTTCTTTAACTAAGACAACCCCCTCTATATCCCCCTTTTCCAGCTCGTCGGCTCCCTCAATACCGACGCTTGTTATCAGGGGCATCTCCTTTAATGTAAACTCTATAACCTTCCCCTCATGGCTATCGGTTACCTTCGCCGTGACGTCCTGAAAGTAACCCATCTTGTATATGGTTTTTATGTCGGAAGAAATCTCCTGTTTCGAGAAAAGTTTACCCTTTGTGCTTTTCAGAACATTATATATGGCACCGTCTTCGATTCTGAGATTTCCCGTGAAATGTACCTCTGTTATCCTTTGACCGGCCAGTGTCTTCAGAAGGATATCATTTTCCAACTGCGAAACCAGGACATCCATGTTATTTCCCTGAGCGAAGAGATTGAAACGATGACCGCTTTTGACATTAATCACTCCAACGTCCGCGCTCACCATCCCACCCAGTCTGGTAAGACTCCCCACAACGACAAAATCGGCTCTCACCTCCTTACCTGCAGCAATAGCCATTCGCTCAGTCAGCTTCTCCCCTTGAACCAATCCTCCCAAAGTCTCTTCTTTGATAAGCTCTATATATTCGGATTTCATCAGCCCGGCTGTCAACTTACCTGTTATCTGATTTTGCAGTAAAAGGACATCCCCTCTGCTGTGTATCTCAAAGGGAAAAACGACGATCCTCTCGGTTCGTCCCTTCTCACGTGCAGAATCCGTAGCGGCCAAGATACCCTGAGGGTGAAATATGAGGAACAACGTTATGACAAAAAGAGATACCACACGTTTACAGGTCATGGATATTCCCATCCTCCAGATTGATAGTACGAGACATGTCATTGGCAAGTAATTTGTTATGAGTGACTATGATAAGAGTGGTGTTCTCTGCCTTGCCAAGGTCTAAAAGCAGGTTCTGTATCCTCTCCCCCGTTTTCACATCAAGGTTCCCCGTCGGTTCATCAGCCAGGATTACATCCGGTTTCATTATTATCGCCCTCGCTAAGGCAACCCGTTGCTGTTCGCCTCCGGAAAGTTCGCCAGGTTTGTGGGCCAACCTATCACCAAGCCCCACTTCCGTCAAGACAATCTCCCCCCTCCTGTACGCATCTCCCCTTGGGATTCCATGTATCAGGGCAGGCATAATGGTGTTCTCCAGGGCGGTAAACTCGGGAAGCAGATGGTAAAACTGGAAGACAAAACCTATCCTGTTATTTCTGAATTCAGCACGCCGGGGTTCATCCCATCCGAAAATATCCGCACCGTCAAAGAACACGTGTCCGGAAGTCGGATGATCAAGCGCTCCGAGTATCTGAAGGAGCGTGGTTTTGCCCGTACCGGAAGCACCGAGAATCGCCAGAGATTCTCCCCTCGCAATATGGCAATCAATACCCTTCAGCACCTCAATCCGGGTCCCATTCTTTATGAAGGTCTTGGTCAGCTTCTTGATTTCTATCATCTCACGCTACTCGCTCTCTATTCATACCGCAGCACTTCGGCAGGGTCCAGTTTTGACGCCCTCCACGATGGATATATTGCCGCCAGAAAGCTTATAAGCAATGCCGCAATCAGTATAACACCGACCTCTCCGTAATTTATCTGAGAAGGGATATCGTTCAGGTAATAGACACCCTTTGGGAGTATCTTGAAACCGAAAAGATCTTCCACAGACCGGCTCAACCACTCCAGATTCAGTGCAACCATGATCCCGGTAATACAGCCCAAGAACGTGCCGATTGCGCCGATAACAATCCCTTCTATCATGAATATTTTCATGATGCTTCTCGCCGTGGCGCCCATTGACTTCAGTATAGCTATATCCTTGGCCTTTTCCATAACCGTCATAATCAGTGTGGTTATGATATTAAAGGCGGCAACAAGCACAACCAGACTGAGAATGATAAACATGACTCTCCGTTCAAGTTTGAGGGCCGAGAAGAGATTTTTATTCATCACCATCCAGCTTCTTGCCCAGTAAGGATATCCAAGCTTCTCTTCAATAACTTTTGCAATCCTGTCTGCTCCGAAGATATCCTTCACCTTTATTTCGATCCCGGTTACCTCATCTTGCATATTGAGAAACTTTTTACAGTCTTCAAGCGACACAAAGGCAAGTGATGAATCATATTCATATGAACCTGATTCGAAGATACCCACTACGCTGAACTTCTTGATCTTGGGAACCACTCCCATGGGGGTAGGAATTCCCATGGGGAGTAATATCTCCACCGAATCAAAAAGTAACAGTCCCAGACTTTGAGCCAGTTCTTTTCCTATGACAACGCCGGGCAGGCCTGTATCGTTTCCCCTGCCGGAGAGATAACCAATGTCTCCCTCTATGATCTTTCCGAGACTTATGACATCGGCGGATGTTTCGGTTGACATGCCGCGCAGAACCGCACCTGTCGCTCTTCCTTCATTCTTCAGCATGGCCTGGCCATAGATAAACGGGGTAGAGGCCATAATACCGTCAATCGACTCGAGTTCCTTCATAACCCGTTCATGATTTTTCATTCCTCCGCTGTATTCCATTAGGACAATATGGGAATTTATGCCTAATATCTTATCACGGAGTTCGATCTCAAAACCGTTCATAACGGACAGTACAATGATGAGAGCGGCAACCCCCAGGAAAACCCCCGCAACGGAGATAAAGGTATTGACTGATATGAAGGTCTGCTTTCTCTTTGCCCTGAGATAACGAAGGCCTATAAAAAATTCATAAGACATGTTTTGAAACCTGTAGGTCGAGCAACTAGTTATTTTACATCTTTTTTTGGTCTCATGTGTGGAAAGAGTATCACATCCCGTATGGATGGCGAATTGGTTAAAAGCATCACAAGCCGATCTATCCCTATCCCCTCACCAGCAGTTGGAGGCATACCGTATTCCAGAGCGCCAATGTAATCCTCGTCCATTTCATGGGCCTCCTTGTCTCCGGCCTCGCGTTCCTTTAACTGCATGGCAAACCTGTTTCTCTGATCCTCAGGATCGTTCAGCTCTGAAAAGGCGTTGGCAAGCTCTCTGCCATAGATATAAAACTCGAAACGATCGGTAAACCCGTTGTTGCCGGCGCTCTTTCTTGAAAGAGGAGACACCTCTATGGGATAGCTTGTGACAAATGTCGGCTGGATAAGCTTGCTCTCCGCCACCTCCTCGAATATGGCCACCATAATCTTCCCCAGCGGTTCATCGTCCTCAACGGGCAGGCCGATACTTATCGCGTACTGGGCGGCCTTTTCCCTGTCTTCGAGGATATCCGGCGTGGCATCTGAATGTTTCAGGATGGCCTCTTTCACTGTCAGGCGCTGCCAGGGGCGGCAAAGATCAATTTTTGTGCCCTGATAATCAAAGCTAAGGGAGCCGAAGAGCTCCATGGCAACGGATGTTATCATCTCCTCCGTTATCACTATCAGATCTTCATACGTGGCGTAGGCCTGATAGAATTCCATCATGGTGAATTCCGGATTATGAAAGGTTGATATACCCTCATTCCTGAAATTTCTGTTTATCTCAAAGACCCGTTCAAGTCCTCCAACGATAAGGCGCTTCAGGTACAACTCCGGCGCTATTCTCAGGAAGAGATCCATATCCAGGGTATTGTGATACGTCTTAAAGGGCCGTGCGACCGCTCCTCCCGCCATGGGGTGCATCATGGGGGTTTCCACTTCGAGAAAATCCCTCTCCTGCATAAAATCGCGAATAAGTTTTATGATCCTGCTTCTCGTATAAAAGACTTCCTTGACAGCTGGATTCATAATAAGATCAAGATGTCTCTGCCGGTATCTGGCCTCGACATCGGTGATACCGTGCCATTTCTCCGGCAATGGCCTTACAGATTTTGACAGGAGCCGTATCTCATCGGCGTCAACGGTCAATTCGCCTGTTTTCGTCTTAAGGAGACTCCCTGAGATAAAAATTATATCCCCCACATCAAATTTTTTGAAGATGGAGTATGTATCACTGCCGACTTTATCCCTTGCTATGTACCCCTGTATCCTTCCATCTCTGTCCTGAATACTGACGAACGCTGCCTTCCCGAAGTTTCGCACAGCCATCAGCCTTCCAGCCAGCGCAAATTTTTCTTCAATCCCTTTAAGCTCCTCGTTATCCATACCACCGAACCGGTC
>CAZOHQ010000009.1:0-11020 GCA_964579455.1 uncultured Syntrophaceae bacterium
CGTCTTTCACGATTAAAAAGGGACTTCCTAAGTCCATGCCACTTTTGAGGGAGGCGAAGACGATCTTTTCAGTTCCGTTGGCTAGTTCTTTGGACTGAACAGGTTCTCCATATACACTCTTTGCATCTTGAACCGTTGTTGGGTGGTTCGCATAGTACCACACGTTAAATGGACCGGCATAGCTGTAAGTACCGACGCACAGCGCCACAAGCATAATGATTGATAAAGCTGATGTTATTTTTTTCATGACAAACTCCTTTTTCTTATTTATCTCTCACCACATGGTGGGATTTGTTTCTTGACTTGACTACATTGCAACGGTCGTGCCAAAAATAGATGAGTGCATATAGTTCTATATAATCAAATGGTTACCTATAAAGTACGTAAACCGTGCGTAGGGCATTGCTTTTCATATTGAAAGGAACCGTTTCAATATGATATAGTCCGCATTATTGTCAGTTAGGTAGTTTTTTATGTATAATAATTTTGATTCAGATAGGATGTGAAGGTAATCCTGTCTGGTAGAATATGGAGCATACATGCGTGCCGAAGATCTTCAGCGTTTAGAATTAGTAAGCATTGACCCTGCTACAGGCTTTCCCTTCTTTGGGGTGTCTCGTATTTTGATGTTTGGCATTTCTTCATTGGCTCGACTACAGAAAGATTTGATCCATATCATCGGTTGGGACAAGGCGAATGGTCTCCTTGCAAGATATGGATATGAGGCTGGTTTATCCTGGGCGACGGCCTTTGCCGAACTCTATGATTTTGATACACCCGAAGAATGGTTAAAGGCCTATTGTATGATTCTCATGATGGGAGGTCTGGCAGAGGCGGAACTTACAGAGATCGAGATGGATAAAGCAAATAATACCATGCGGTTTAAGGGCATGTGGAAAAACTCCTTTGAGACCAGTATATGGAACGCAAATTTTGGTCCCAGTTCACACTCAATCTGCAGTGTTATGCCTGGGTTGATGGCCGGATATGCCAGTGCGGTATTGGGCAGTGAGGTCTTTGTGAAAGAGTTTGCCTGTCAGGCAGAAGGTCATCCGCATTGCTCATTTGAAGGAAGAAGTGTCGCAGAATGGGGCATGGTCCCGGGAGAGGTGGAGAGCTATTTTTCCGTGAGCGATTTGGACAAGGAATTGTCAGGCTTGAAATCGGCCCTCAAAAAAGCGAGAAAAGAACTTATTCATCAGAATATTGAGCTTATTGTCTTAAAAAGCAAGGCTCGTCGTTTCACAAGCTCGAAAGAAATTATCTATAGAAGTGAAGCAATGGCAAGAGTTTTGCTCTTAGCCGAAAAAGTAGCTCCCACATCCTCTTCGGTGATCATTGAAGGCGAGAGCGGGACCGGTAAAGAGGTGATAGCTCGATATATTCATCAACATTCGGGGCGCAAGAATAGCCCCTTTATGGCGATTAACTGCGCAGCACTTCCTCCCAATCTCCTGGAATCCGAGCTGTTCGGCCACGAAAAAGGGGCTTTTACAGGAGCGGATAAGAATAAAAAAGGGCTTTTTGTGGAAGCAGGAGAGGGTACGTTGTTTCTCGATGAAGTGGGTGAAATCCCAGTCGAAATTCAGGCCAAATTACTGCGGGCCTTGCAGGAAAAGGAGGTCCGGCCTCTTGGAGGCTCAAACAATGTTTCAGTTAAGGCGCGTATTATATCTGCTACCAACAAAGACCTGAAAGCGATGGTCCAGGAAAAACTGTTCAGAGAGGATCTCTATTATCGCTTAGCAGTATTTCCTGTTTTGATCACACCACTGCGCCAGCGGCGAGAAGATATTTTGATCCTGGCCCGCCATTTCCTGTCACGATTGAAAAAAATTCATCCCGGATTTTCACCCGATGCGGTACGAAAAATGGAAAACTATTTTTGGCCGGGAAATGTGCGTGAATTGGAAAACTGGGTCGAATATGGAGTGATCATGGCGGGTGATGATCTGATAGGGTCAGAGCATTTACCCATTTCTGCGGAGCATGATCACCGGGATATTCTTGATAAGCTGGCAGAGGATTATCCCAGTCTTGAAAATCTGGAGCGCAGATATATTGAAATGACATTGAGCCATACCAGTGGAAATAAAACGGAGGCTGCCAGGATCCTTGGTACCAGTATCAGCACACTCTGGCGACGGCTTAAGGATGAAAAAGGAATCGAAGAAGTATGACATGCCAGTGATACCGGCTTTGCTCGTTTATGCAACCGTAGCAGTTTTGTCCAAGAGGATTGAGTGCACCTTGCACGTGAGAAAATTCCTTGGAGTGCTTATGAGACAACAGTTGAAAGCCTACGTAAATACACAAAAGAGCAAGGAATTCAGACAACCGCTAAACCGAGCCTGCGCGGAGACAGCTCGCTCATATTTATAGGACAGTTTACGTTAGAGGAGGTTGATTACCATTGCTCGTGGGGGACAGGCCTTGACGCATAATTCACAGCCGTTGCACTTTTCAGGATCGAATGTGATCTTCATGGTCTTGGTGTCAATGTCCAGGGCGCTGGTTGAACAGAATGACAGACAGGTGCCGCAGTGCACACATTTATCGGTATTCTGGGTCACGCTTTTTGAAAGTGATTCAACGTTCAGTCCCAGATCTTTGAGGTAGCGGATGGCCCGGTCGAAGTTTTTCTTTGTGCCGGTAAGATCAAGGACCATCAGTCCTTCCCGCCTCGGCGACACCCGTGCTCGCATTATGTTGAAAGCGAGGTCGAAATCCTTTACAAGAGTGTACACCACGGGTTTATCAACAATATCAGCCGCGTAACGAATGACTATCTTCTTTGAATACATGCCAAGCCTCCAAGCACCTGATTATCCTAATTGTATATGAGAGTCAAGGGTCTAATCATCGAGCAGGTTGTCCCAGGCAAAGGAGGTAAAGGTTGCACTGAGTGGGTGGTCATCGTCCACGATATGGTGACTCAGGTTCTTGAAAATCTTTGAAGCGATCTCGCGGACCTGACCCAGAGGCACAACATCATCCCGGCTGCCGTGATACAGCTCGACGGGCACCTCGATTTTCCGGTTCAGATACGGTTTGAATTCTTCCAGGTCGAGGGCCGGCGCCAGAAGGACGAGTCTTTTGATTTTATGCTCATTGTCACAGGCATACATGGCCGCCATCAGTCCTCCATAGCTGGACCCTACCAGCACAAGATCCTCTTTATCTGTCAGTATCCCTCGGAGCTTGTCCATCCTGCTTTCAAGGCTTCCCGGATAATTTTCTATAATCATATCGGAATACCTTTTCCTGAAGTAGATTCCCTTTGTTCCCTGAGCGCTGCTTTCGAGACCGTGTATAAAAACTCTGGTTGTACTCATAGGGACACTCCTCCTTTTCTCTTTCCGCTAGATGGGATTCATACTATTCAAAAGAAAATTTTGCAAGGATCAGTCATGATAGAATCTGTTGCGTATGGGTAAACCGGCCGGAAGATTCTCAGCAAAGATATTGCCTTGAAGATATTGACTGTGTTAGAAGGTTTCTAAATAAAATAGGAGTGATTATAATGGTTGCGGTGACGCCGTTCAAGGCCGTAAGGCCGGCAAAAAAATATGTAAAAGATGTTGCATCCTATCCATATGATGTAATTGATTCACGAGAGGCGAGAATGTTGACCCGCGAGAACGCAAAAAGTTTTCTGCGTATCGTGAAATCAGAGGTGGATTTCCCTGACAATGGTATCTGTCATGAGGAAGTGTATGAAAAGGCGAGAAATAACCTGTATGATTTTCTGAAGGAGGGTATCCTGTTTCAGGATGAAAAGAGGTGTTTTTATATCTACAGACAGAAGACAGATGATCATGCCCAATACGGAATAGTAGGCTGTGTCAATGTGGCTGATTACGAATCGGGCATCATAAAAAAACATGAATTGACAAGGAAAGACAAGGAGATAGATAGGGTAAGGCATATCGACACGGTGAACGCCCAGACGGGCCCTGTATTTATGACGTACAAGGCTTCTAAGACCATAGATATGACGGTCAGCAACATCGTTACGGGCAATCCTGAATATGACTTTACGGCCGATGATGGAATAACCCACAGTGTGTGGATTGTGGAAGATGAAGATCTTATTGAAGGGATAAAACAGGAATTCGCGAAACTGGATTCGCTGTACATCGCCGATGGTCACCA
This sequence comes from uncultured Syntrophaceae bacterium, assembly GCA_964579455.1. Classification (GTDB taxonomy): domain Bacteria; phylum Desulfobacterota; class Syntrophia; order Syntrophales; family UBA2210; genus UBA2210. The sequence goes on from CAZOHQ010000009.1 coordinate 4,156, forward strand.
CAGGGCAAGCGCAGCGGCTGCCGTTGCCACAATGCGCCGACAAGGAAATACAAGCCACGATGGGAACGAAGAATATAACCATATCATGGTGTTGATATGCCCTCATGATCAGCTTAACGTTATGGATTATAACCGAGTTGTCAGAGACTTAGGCGGGCTTGACGAGGTAGAATTCATCAGAAGGGTGCAGGAGCACTTTATCCTGTCAGATGATTTCAAAGAGAGATCGCCACAGCGGCGAGGCGATTTCGGGATGTATATGAACGGTATCTAGTACAGGCTTCGAGCGATGGAGGGGGATTACGACGGGGATGACCCTGTCGGTCTGTTGGATGTGTCCATACTGCAGGACAGGCTGTTGGGGCCTGTCCTGGGCATTGATGATCCGAGGACAGATGAAAGGATACTCTTTGTCGGGGGAATAAGGGGAATGATTGAGCTTGAAAGATTAGTGGATTCGGGTGAATATACGGTGGCTTTCTCCCTGTATCCCACAAGCATGGATCAGCTCATGGAGATCGCGGACATGGGGAAAACCATGCCGCCTAAATCAACGTGGTTTGAACCAAAGCCCCGGAGCGGAATATTTGTACATTTGCTGGACTGACCGGTATACACGCGTCGTGCCTGACGTGTGCACTGAAACGGAAGGAATGCCGAGAGTACATGATGACCCGGAATCATAGATACGTAACCGTTCTGGTTGGGGCATTGCTTTTATTCGCATCTGTGCCGTTCCTCCACGCGGACATCTACATGTTTATCGACAAGGACGGTAATCCCTGTTTCACAAATCTTATGCCGCCCACATCAGAATACCGGGTCATTGTAAAGGAGAGAAAAAAGTTTTCCGGCCCCTCTTCGACGAACAGGTATGATGAATACATCGAAGAGGCATCCAGAAAACACGGGGTCTCCTTTTCGCTGTTAAAGGCCATCATGAAGGCGGAATCGGATTTTAATCCGAAAGCCGTATCGAAGAGAGGGGCAAAAGGTCTCATGCAGATAATGCCCTTCAATTTCAAGACTCTCGGGATAAAAGATCCCTTTAATCCCAGGGAGAGCATTATGGGGGGAGCCCTTTATTTTAGTCAATTATTGAATCGTTTCAACGGTAAGATTCATCTGGCGCTTGCTGCCTATAATGCCGGTCCTGACAGCGTTGACCGTTCCAGTGGAATACCTCCGATACCGGAGACAGAGGATTACGTAAATAAAGTTATGGGGTATTATAAGATGTTCAAGAAAGGGTAGATTCCGTCCACATACAATCAGGAGAGGGCTATATGCTGGTAAGAAAGCTCGCGAATCGGAGATGGTGAAGAAGGACGGAATAATAAACGGTAAATACCGAAAAGAGCCCAACCACGGCAAGTGGATGTCTCTGGTACCTCCACAGGAGAAATAGACTGAGCGAAACCAGAATGATCTTGACGAGGGCAAAAAGGACCGGGCGAACATACAGCAGTTGCCCCATGAGGATATTGACCTCTCTCATCAGACCTAACTGTGACCAGACCAGTGTGAACAACAGATCCAGAATATTCATGACAACGACGGCCACGATGATTCCATTGAGCCATTGGAGGTGTTGGGGCGTTCCCACGGGGATGGTGTGTCCGGTCAAAAGGATTCTCCTCTTCGTACAGTTTCCAATTTCAGATCATTTTTTTTCGTCATATAATCGTTTCTCTCCTACCTTGTCAATATTTTTCTGACACCACCGCTGATTGCGTCTCAGGCTTCGCCTTTTTCAGTCTGCGCATCTCTATATGTATCCAGACCAATATTATGGAAAATGATATGATATTTGAGACGGGTTGCACCATCCACACACCGTCCAGGCCGAAATAGAGGGGCAGCAGGTAAATCAGAGGAACTACAAACAGAAGCTGGCGGCCGACCATCAATATCATGGAAGTCAATCCTCTTCCCATGCCGAGCAGGATATTGATCCACACAATCATTGGTCCCACGAGTATCTGTGTTGCGATAAACATTCTCAGTCCGGGAACGGCGATGGCAAGAAGCTCAGGATCATTCGTAAAGGCCTCAAGCAATGGACGGGCAAATATTTCAACAAGGAGAAAACTCACCCCCCCTATAAGCACTGAAAATTTTGTTGTCACACGTGCTATCTCTTTGATGCGGGTGTAATTGTGTGCCCCGTAATTAAAACCTGTCATAGGCATCACCCCATGCCCTATTCCAAAGAGTATCATCATAAGCACCCCGTTTATCCGAAAGCCAAGTCCCAGAGTGGCAATAGCCAGATGGCCGAAACTTCCCAGCATGTGGTTGTAGATTACAAGCACCGCGCTCATGGCGATATGGGTGATAAAAGAGGGAAACCCGACCTGGTAGATGGGTGCTATGATCGACCATCTCGGGATGATATCTCTTAATTGTACATGATACCCTGAGTGGCGGGAGAAAAGAAAGTACAGGGACAGGAAGAAGGCCGAAAACTGGGCCGTTACGGTTGCGATGGCCGCCCCTCTGATCCCCATTTCCGGGAAAGGCCCCCATCCGAAAATAAGAAAAGGATCGAGAGTTGCGTTCAGTACTGCCGATGTTATGATGACGAACATGGGCACCTTCGGATTACCCTCCGCCCGGAAGAGATAGTCCGACATCATCATAAAAAACAGAAAGGGTGCGCCGAATACGACAATTTCCAGGTATATTCTGGAGAGAGGAAGGATATTTCCCGGGGCGCCGAAGAATCTCAACACCGGCTCACAGAAAATGGTGCATGAAAGGATGATGAGTATTCCGAAGAATGCGGATAGAAAGACGATCTGTCCCGCTGTCCCGTTAGCCCGTGCATTATTTCCTGCTCCGAACATGCGGGAGGCAAAGGAACCAGCGCCCACGCCGGTTCCCATCCCTATGCTTCCAAGCAGTATCTGAATGGGGAAACAGATGGTAAGCGCCGCGATGGCCTCCGGACTGATTTTGCTTATCCAGAACGTGTCCACCACATTATACATTGCCATGGCGAGCATTGCTATCACCGAGGGCAGGCTCATTTTATAGAGCAGGGATCCAATCGGATCTTTCCCCAGATCGAGCATCTTTTTTTCTTTATTTGCCTTCATATATCGGTATAGGTTATACGGCACTTGTATTGTAATCTCACATACGAGCTTGTCATACATTAAAAAAGGGGATTCGTAAACAGGTGAAAACGAGAAGGTACAATCTTATCGTTATATTAGGGCCTACCGCGTCCGGTAAGACACGGGTAGCCGCCAGACTCGCGAGGGATCTTGGCTCAGAAGTCATCTCCGCCGATTCGCGCCAGGTGTACAGGGGGATGGATCTGGGAACGGGCAAGGATATCTCGGAATTTGTGGTGGATGGTGTGGTGATCCCCTCCCACCTGATAAATATCGTTGATGCCGACTATGAGTTCAATCTCTTTGAGTATCAGAAGATGTTTTACCATTCTTTTTCAGAGATTTCACAGCGGGGTATTATTCCGATTATGGTAGGCGGAACGGGACTCTATATAGAAGCGGTGGTTAATGGCTATCGCATGCACGAGGTTCCGGAAAATTCTTCTCTGCGCGGGGAACTCCGGAAAATGGATATGGATGCCATGAGGGATCGTCTCTTTCAAAACAATCCCGCTGTGCACAATACGACAGATACACAAGACAGGGATCGCCTCATTCGTGCGATTGAGATCGTTGAGCACTCGAAGACGCATGGATTTGTTGAAGAAGTGGAACGTCCTCGAATCAACCCCTTCATCATCGGTATCCGCTGGGAAAGATGTGTCCTTCGCGAAAGAATTACAATGCGCCTGAAAGAGCGTATCGATATGGGGATGATCGAAGAGGTCAAAGACCTCCATAATCAGGGCGTGAGCTGGGAGCGGCTGGACTCTTTCGGGCTGGAGTACCGCTATGTGAGTCGTTACCTTCAGGAAAAGATGGACTTTGATGAGATGCTCAGGCAGCTCGGCACGCGGATACACCAGTTCTCCAAGAGGCAGATGACATGGTTCAGGCGTATGGAGAGACGGGGGGTCGTTATTCACTGGATAGACAATGCTGATTACGATTCGATCAAAGGGCTGATTGAGGAACACGTTGGATGACTATCCCCGGAAACATTGAGAAATATCTGACGCATTACTCCGTGGGAACCAGGTGGCATATTGTCTCCGGATCACTCAGGGGGATCGATACTGTTGTAGTGATTCCCGCCCTGGCCGAATCGGGCCATATCTTCAAGACCCTTGCCGGCCTTTCCGAAAATCCGCGGACTGAGCTTTCCCGCACGCTGGTTGTCTGCGTCATTAATAACGGGGATGCGGACGTCGTATCGGCGGATACATGTATCGATAATCAACACACACTCAAAACCCTGAGACACCTCATTGATGATGGAGAACATGTGCCGAACTCCGGGCAATCCGTATCCTTCGACCGCATCCGACAGAGCGGTCTGCGAGTAGCATATATCGACGCCTCGTCCCCCGGGCTGGAAATGCCGGGTAAAAGTGCGGGGGTGGGGTTTGCGAGAAAGATCGGCATGGATCTCGCGCTGGAAATATTCAACTACGAAAAGGATTGTCCGAAGCTTATCTTCTGCCTGGATGCCGACACGCTGGTCGAGCCCGATTACCTCTCTGCTGTGCGGGACTTCTTTGAAAAAGAAAAGGCCACCACATCTGTCATTGCCTTTGCGCACCAGGATGCGGAATCCGCTGATGAACAGGCCGCTATCTGCTGTTACGAGATCTTTCTCCGCTATTATGTCCTTGGTCTGCGCTGGGCCGGATCACCTTACGCATTTCATTCCATCGGCTCCACTATGGTATGCACCGCCGGAGGATACGCGACGGTGAGGGGCATGAATAAAAGGAGGGCAGGGGAGGACTTCTACTTTCTCGACAAGCTCGCGAAGATCGGCAGCGTGGGAAGGATAACCGCCACCACGGTTCACCCCTCTTCGAGACCGTCCAGCCGCGTTCCCTTCGGCACGGGAAAACGGATCATTAGTTTTACCGAAGGGGAGGGAAGTTATTACAGCCTGTATAATCCCCGATCCTTCGCCGTGCTCAAAGAATGGCTCGAATATATGTCATCCTGCCGCGATACGGGTCTGGAGACCATACTGGCGCGTGCCGCAGGCATGCATCCATCTCTGGAGGTGTTCCTGCGCGCGCGCCGCTTCGGCGAGGTGTGGCCCCGGATCGTGACAAACAGCGGCGATGAAGCCCACCTTAGCAGTCACTTTTCCCGCTGGTTCGATGGGTTCGAGACCTTCAAGCTGATCCGTCACCTGACGAATAACGACTGCCCGCCGGTCGATATGTTTGACGCCCTGCGGCAACTTATGGAGATGATGGGAAAGGAACTTCCTCTTGAAATTCAACCTGGCAGGGTACCTCCGTTTCAGGTGCAGATGGAGATACTTGAATATCTCAGAGGTATTGACCGGTGAGAGCGCCCTTTTTTTCAAACGGGGATCAATGGTGATGTGCGCACACCGAAAGGCATTGATGCAATGTTCAATTAAGAATCATTCTGAAAATGCTTGCATTCTCTTTTCTACGGTTTTATACATATCACATCATGCATTCGGGGAGTGGCTACATGATGAAAGAACACAATGACTCCATAGTACCTGTATCCGGAATGTCCATCATGAAAAGCACATGCAAACATCTCATTTTTGACATTGCTATCTTCTGCTTCTATATTGCCGGAAGGTTAATGCACCAGAGGACAAGGCTGAAAGGCAGGGAAAATCTTACAAACATTCCCCTGCCGATTATTTTTACGGTTACTCACGACAGCTATTTCGAGATACCGTCGCTGGCAAGGGTCTACCAGGCGCTCAAACCGAGACCGGTGTTTACCGTTATGGCAAAAGGGGATTTCCTGAGCGGCAATTACCTTTCATCAAATTTCCGTGTAAAGAATCCTTTTCTCAGGTCAATATTCCGAATGCTTGATACATCGGGCATACCGAAAATCTTTTTCAAGATAATGAATGTATCGACCATCCACCGGCCGTTTATAGAAAGTGCCGTCAAAAGGAAAGATAGTATGAAAAGGGAGGTTTCCGGACAGATCACCCATTTTAAAGAGGCTATAGCGCAGGGCATGTCGACACTGGTATTCCCTGAAGGAACAACCTGGGGTTTCGGTGGTTTGAAAAAAATCAGAAGTTCTGCTTACCAGTTGGTGAGCAGCACTTTTTACAAATACAGAAAAAAAGTATACGTACTCCCGATCAATGTGAAGGTGGACCGGCTGGTTCAGGGATGTAAAGATGTTTTTATCAACGTGGGAGAGCCACAATTTATTATTAAGTCCAAAGAGGAATTCAACCGGCACCTTCATGACACCCTTCAGAGGCTTCACACCATTACCTTCAGCCAGATCGGGGCATACTATCTGAAAAAGGCCTCTCTAATCGGTTCCCGAACCAGGAAAGAGATAATCCTGTCCAGAGAAATCGTGACCGGCCACATCGAAAAGATTATCGGTGATATCTATTCAAAAGTACAGGGGAAAAGCCTTCCCGCCTTTGATGTGAATCTTATCGATACAAAATATCTCACGGAGAAGATCAACGGTTTCTTGGAGTACTGTACCAGGAACAACTATCTTATCGAGACGTCGCGGGGCACGGGGCCGGAAATGTATATCATCAACAGGGAAAAGGTGCTTACCCAATACCCGGCAAAGACATTCCGGAAACTGAATCCGGTGGGATTTCACGCCAACGAACTTGTTTCGCTCGGCGAACAAGAGATCGAACCCCTCTTCAATATCTCCGGTTTCCTGGATACACAGGCGGCGGGATTGAAGTCGGGCCAGGGCGCCTATCTGAACTGAAC
>CAZOHQ010000009.1:11120-15577 GCA_964579455.1 uncultured Syntrophaceae bacterium
TAGGTACCCGAGGTTATATCCTCAATCCCTCAGGAATTTCCACTCGAAAATAATTTTGTCTGAATAAAGATTCCCGCAAGGGTCAGGGCAATGACGATAACCGCTTCAATTCCCGGGGCAAGGGTAAAGGCATCAGAGATGAGTAAGGCTCCGACTATGGACGAGAGTGCGATAAGGACCCAGTCGAAGAGGAAGAACAGGAGCACGGCCCCGACGATGCCGCCAACGATCAACGTGAACCAGAATACTGCTTCAGGAATAAGTCCGAAAGAGGTTATTACCATATAGGCTATGTACGAGCCTGCGAAAAAACCGGCCACAAAAATGGCAAAACTTTGCATGAAGACGGCGATGAATATACCGATAATCCCCAGTACAATACCTGCAGCCAGTGCTATAGCGGGCGAGTTGATAGTCAGGATTTGATCGGCGAAGGTAAGACCCGTGATGAACCCTACGACGCCCACGAAAAACCAGAAAAATTTACGTCCTCCTGCCAGTAAAAGAATACCTATCACAACGTAGAGTAATGGTGTCATAATTGTCCTTTCAAGCCGATAGCCGTTTACTATACAAACCTCCCGATCAGGTAAGCTATCGTTTCAGTTTTTTCTTGAGTCTCATTATCCTTCTGTAGGATTCATCTATCCTTTCGCTTTGTATCTCCCCCGCGGTCACCAGTTTCTGTATCACACCTGTGGCCCGCGTGGCAATATCCTCATCAAATATGGAATTGTTCGCAAAGATAAGCATATCGCAACCGGCACCGATCGCCATAGTGATTGCCCGTTCGAGTCCGTAAAAGGATCGTATGGCATCCATCTGCATGTCATCGGAAACGACAACACCATCGAACCCCATATCATCCCTCAGTATCCCGCCGATTATTTTGTGAGAAAGGGTTGCCGGCCAGAGGGGATCGAGCTTCGCGTTAAAAATATGAGCCGTCATCACCATATCGCAGATTCCTGATTGAATAATGGTCTCAAAGGGTTTTAATTCATCAGGCGACCAGCTCTCGGTCACATCCACGAATCCCTTGTGGGAATCCGAAGAAGAGCTTCCGTGACCGGGAAAGTGTTTGATCGCCGAAAGAATACCATACTTGTGCAGTGCCTCTATATAAACAATCGAATGTCTCGCCACGATATCCGGATCAGCCGAAAAGCTCCTCTCTAACTTTCCGATCACAGGATTCTCGGGGTTAATATTGAGATCGACAACGGGAGCAAAGTCCACGTTTATACCAAGATCGGCAAGCGTCTCTGCCGTTCTCTCGGTGTATCGTTTCGTGACTTCACAGTCATCGATCTTTCCGAGATACCCCTCAGAGACCGTCGGCGGAAAGCCGAACTTCTCTTTGAGCCTGCTTACCCTTCCTCCTTCCTGATCGATCGCGATAAAGAGAGGGATGGAAGATGCCCCCTGCAAGGACGTCACAAGGGAGTGTACCTGGTGGGGAGATTCGATGTTTCTGATGGGGGATTTTGAGGGAACGTCATAGTCAAAGAGGATGACGCCGCCTATCTTCCTCTTCCGTATATCGGCTACCACGGGGCTCTTATCGTCGACGGAAAGACCCCGGAATCCGATCATAATCATCTGGCCGATTTTTACATCGAGTGTTGCATTTTCACTCAGTACATCATCCGAAAGGGAAGCGGAGGGTGTCAGAAGGAGACATATAGATAGAAAAAAAGCGAGGTAATACATCTTTCGCACGCCTCCCGGCAGACAAAGTACAGTTTTTTTACATCTAACCATATGAAGATCCTTCTGAAATTTCATTCATTTCGTACATGAGAAAGATTATGATACCAGAAAAAAGGATTTCAAAAAACAAGAAACCCCGACCGAAGGCGGGGTTTCTTGCACTACCTTTTCCCCTGCTATAGTTGATCGGGGAATTTTGAAGTTCGATATCACGGTATGGTTATACGCAAATTCCTTATTTTTCAGAATCCATTATTAAAGCAAGACTGCCTACTTTACGGGCCCCAAGGGCAATATGGTTTTCCCGTACATTTCATTCCAGACCTGTGCCATAGCGGCGTAAATGGCCGAAAATCCGCAGAAGATTCCCTCGTATCCCGCAAAATGTTTCACGGCGACACTACCCGACGCGTCTCCCCATGCCAGGAGGAAAAACAGCACTGCCAGTGTAAAGAACACAACCTGAAGGGCCTTGTTCGCCCTCAATGTTCCGATAAACATAAAGAAGGTAAAGAGACCCCACATGAAGAGGTACGTTGCCATCGAACCGCTTGTCGGACCGTCCCACCACCCAAATTTCGGTATCAGCAACAGAAATACCAGGCTGAGCCAGAAAAAACCATAGGACGTAAATGCCGTTGTCCCGAAGGTATTGTTTTTCTTCCACTCCATGATACCCGCGATTACCTGTGCCAGACCTCCGTAAAATATTCCCATCGCCAGTATCATCGAATCCAAGGGATAGAAACCCGCGTTGTGAATATTCAAAAGCACCGTCGTCATCCCGAAGGCCATAAGACCCAGAGGTGCCGGATTAGCTGTTGTATCCTGTATTGTTACCAATTCTTTCCCCATAAACTCTCTTCCTCCTTAATTTTAAGTTAGAATAAAAACCGTGAAACTCTGGACAGGAAATTGCGTATAACCCCTATACCTGTCATACAAACTGTTTTGCCATTCTTCCTCTATGATATCAAGGGTAAACACCCGCAAGATTACTACACTGGTTGCGATGAAAGGTCAAGTCCAACTGAAGCAAAGATGCATTAAGATAGGGTTTTTGTGAACTGAACAGCGAGCGCATAAAAATAAATTTTTCCTTAACAGTCGGAGATTCCCCGCAACTTGTTGCGGGGAACTTCAATCCTGATTATGTGCGAAAAAGCCAGCTATCGGAGGTGACTCGAGAAAGTCCGACAGGATGGAACATATCTTGATCTGTAAAAGTTTGCATTAGAGCGAATAGTCATTGTCAGAACAAATTGTACTACCTCCTACCATGATCCGGAATTTCCCTTTCAAATGCAAGATTTCGAATACTAGTCTTTGCAGTAGCTATTCCAGATGATGAATTGATTATGTGTTGTAGAAATGAGCAGTTTTGAAACATCGGTTTCCTGTATTATTGTAAATGCCAACACCGTCAGTGTAAATCGATAGTGGAATTGAATGTCAAGACCAAGAGTATCAAATAATTTGAGATAGCTACGATCAAATCAGACACTGTACAGAATTTAGATTCATGAAAAAGCACAGTCATAAACTTGGCTCGATGTTATCTAACACATCTTCCACCCATAACAGGCGAACCAGCTCTGCCTGACTCAATGCCGACTGTAAAAGAGGTATCCATTCCTTGAGTTCTGAGATTCCAATTTGTAGCTTTCCATTAAATTCCTTCCCGTTTATTATCTCGTTATGTAAGTCGGTCAATGCAGTTACCGCTTGCAGTAGATAAGGCCGTTTCGCTTTATCATCGTCTTCAAGGCGGTTGAAGTAGTCGAGTATTTCAGAAGCGCTGTCAAGATACCCCTGAAGCGCGTCGCTCATTTTTTGGCTAAGAGACAAAACATAAGCCTGAAGTATGTCTGTACCTTTTTCATCCAAATCCGGCAAACTGTTGAAAACGTCAAGGTGAGCAATTAATACTAAAAAAGAGGCGATAGAACCTTGAAACCTATTTATTATATCGAGGCGCGGATGTTCCCATGAAGATAACCCCAACATATCCCAACTATCAGAAGGAATTGTATAGGGTACAAAATGCCACCATTGCTCTTCATTGTAAATTCCCATCGCAAGCATCATCGAACTGAACTTCCATGCTGTCTTATTAATGCTTTTTCCTCTGATCAGCGGAATTACCACGATGGACGGCGACCAAAATTGTAAAGCATAATATGTGAGGCTGTTTAATTCTACAGAACTTAGAATGTTCTTTAGTGCATTCTTTATTGATTCAAGAGATTCATAGAGGCTAATCGTATTACGTATGTCGAATGTGATCCAAAGCGCAGGATAACCTTCGCATAACGCATTTACAGAAAGAATCGGATTCGCCATATTGGTGTCGTTGAGTTTTCTCAAGCGCTTGTTGATGTCTTTATGTACTTGCTTGAAAGCAACCTTTAATTTTGAATATGCTTCGCTTTCAGCATTTTGAAAACGGTGTGCCGGATGTAGGGCAAACTGGTACCAAAGACTCCAGACATTAGCAATCGCCTCCGATTCCCTTCTTTCGAAGTAATTGAGCGCATCACCATCGAAAAATGACGAAAAAATATTTCTAAACTCTTTTTGAAGTGTGGGCAACTCTTTTAAAGCATCCGCAAAGTTATGAGTTGTAAGCCTTGCCCTATCCGTTTTTATACCGCTATTGTCAGCAATACTTTTTATACGATTTTTTTCATCGGCCGATTTTGCCTTTCCCAGCAATGCATTGAGAACAATTACATCCTGCGATT
>CAZOHQ010000009.1:15587-16733 GCA_964579455.1 uncultured Syntrophaceae bacterium
AAAGAAGTATGACAGTGATCCGGTATAAGCCTTTACTGAAGATAGATACTTACGATATCGTAAAAGACTTAAGGAAATCTTATATGAATCTGCAATCTGCTTAGCTACGCCCGTAATTGTAGCTGGTGGATTATATAGGGATATAGAGTCCTTCTTTACGTTGTTTTCATCGACATTTCCCCATTCATCAATAACTGATTTTGGAAAAGCCGGGGGATAGTTTACCATTGAAAGACATTCTTCCCAACCGATGGAATCAATATGGTTCTTAAAAATATCAACGGATTTTTGTTTCCGATAATGTGCAACGATCCCTCTTTGGAGTTCTTCTAAACTCACCAATATTCTATCTCGGGTTTTGTATATTATTTCTGCATATTCCAACCATGTTTCGGGTCGGAATAAGTAGCTAACAAGATTGATGAATTGTGAATTTAATTTAGTTCCCCAGTGCGGTAGGAACTGATTAGCCGGAATGCCTTCCTTAAGCGTATCATCATGAGGAAGCTTCAATAATGCGGTGTTGTGTCCATATCCCTGGCATCCGTATTTTTTCCGAATGGGGTACAACTTTCTCAATAATTCTATTCTTTTGATGGCTTCTTCATGTAATGTGTTATCGTCTGATGGAGAGCCATCATGTTCGCCCGCTGCTTGGTCATTTTCCTCTATCCCGATGACAAAATGAATCCTTATAGTTTCAGCATCGTCTTCGACAAAAATTGTCTTTGTCTCTTCTCGAAAGCGCGAAAACGTAACACCCTTTTTCCTTTCGATCCAAGACTCGAACTTTTCCCCCCATAAAATAGAAAGGCCAAAATGCAGATCGGCAAGATAATCAAGAGGCAATATCGCTATCGCTTCGTCAACAAGTTGTTCATCAATATTTAATAATATTGAACTCTGAACATTTAAGTAACCACCCCAGAAGCAGAGTTCTGATAACCCACTCCAATCAGATAAAACAACTGGTGGTCTAACTGGACCGGTCAATTTTGCAATCCATTTTGACGCATAGACAAAAACAGCTGCTTTAGGGAGCTGCTTTTTCTGGCTATCATCGATGAGTTTTTTGTTTTCCTCAGGGATAAGATCGAGATTCTTAAGCAAATCTTTTGTGTTGCCACCTGACACATTTGCAATGTC
>CAZOHQ010000010.1:0-15382 GCA_964579455.1 uncultured Syntrophaceae bacterium
AGATCCGCCCGGTCATCGCGATATATACGCCCGGCGGCAGCACTTGAACAGCAGTTATGGCGCATCCAATATTAAATTCGGCGTCGCTTGATCTGAATCGTGCTGGCTCCATCGATCCGGTAAGCACGATCACCTTATCGGGCAACGATTGGAGTCTTTTAGCGGTCTGTATCATGGTGTCTGTTCCGTGTGTTATAACAATATGTCGGCATTTTTCTTTTGCCACCGTGTCAAAGATTATTTGACGTTCCTCCCCGGTGATGTCCAGGCTGTCTTTCTTCAAGATAGATTCGCATTCATATTCAAAACCGACATTTGCCCATTTTAAAATCTCTAAGAGCAGGGAATTCCCCACCTGGTAATCATTCTTCTTGTCAAAATACACCTTGTCTATTGTGCCGCCGATTGTGAAAAATTTGATCTTCATGATGTGCACCCGAACATTTTTTTTGGACATAATAACAGCCAGCCCTGTTTGTCAAGCCGAAAGGTTGCCGCAGTCAATGCAAAAAAGGCGTCCCATCTGCTAGGGGACGCCTTTTGTTGATTTATATCACCTCGGAATGGTTACTTGCTCTGGAGGTCAATGGCCATCTGTACGATAACGGAGACCTTGTCGTCGGGGACGCGACCACGCACTATCGCGGTACATACTCCATTCTTATCCAAGAGTATCGCGTTTGCGCTGTCTTTCTTGAGTCCCCAGGCATTTCTCAACGATGCGTCGTAATCAAAAAGGATGATGGCATTATATTTTTTTGCCTTTGCCGCCCCTAATGACTTAATAAGAAAATCTGGTTTCCAGGTTGCTTTGCAGTCAACAATTCCCATTCCGGCGTAGTCTGCTTCCTTAAGAAGCCCGTCATCTTTTGCTTTTTTCATGGCATCGGTAAAATGCTCATTCATGTCTTTTTCATCCGGGTCGACATAATTGATCAGAAGTACCTTGCCTGCCCAGTTTTGCATCGTGAATGCCTTGCCGTCCCCATCTGTGAATGACCAATCAGAAGCCTTATCCCCCACTTTTAACTCACCTGCTGTCGCACCTGAAACTGTCCATAATAAAACCAGTAAAACCACAAAAAGCACCTTTTTCATTTTTAGACCCTCCCTTTAGGTTAATGATGTTATATGGTTTATACGACTATAGGTGAATGGATGCGACGTGTCAATAAGTTTTACTATGTCCTGTCACCCTTTTTTCAGTACATGATTCTGAAATCCTCGAACCTGCCAGTGGGCGGTTCTTCCACGATTTCTACGCCTCTCACGTGGGCAAGACGCGGGCCCTTTCTGCACCAGTCCAACATCTTCTCGATATCACTTTCTCCACCTTCGAATACGGCTTCGACCCTGTTATCATCTAAATTTCTTACCCATCCACTGAGACCTAACCCTGACGCCTGTTTCTTCGTTTCCGCTCTGAAAAAGACCCCCTGGACACGACCGGTGACGAAGATGTGAACCCTTCGCGTGGATGAGTGGCTGGAGTCTTGTCCCGGCTGGTTTGTATTAGAATCATGGCAATTTCTCATAATAGATTTTCCTGATTTCTGTTTTCCTGTTCTCTATCCACTGGCTGTCCTGTAATTTCAAGAAATTCTCTTTCATCAAGAACAGGTCTATCCAGGTTCCGGGCCTTATCCAGCTTGGAACCGGGTGATATGCCGACGACAACGTAATCAGTATTGTTTGTTACAGATGACGTGACATTTCCTCCCAGAGACTCGATAAGCTCCTTCGCACTGTTTCTAGAGAATCTTTGGAGAGTTCCCGTAAGGACAAAGGTTTTTCCGGAAAGATCACCTGACAATGCATGGCTTTCTACCGGTTTGACGCCGGCCTTCTTGAGCCTCTCAATGGTCCGGAGATTGGAAGGTTCCCGGAAAAATGCCGTAACACTGCCGGAAATTTCGGGTCCTATTTCTTTAATGGCCAACAGATCTTCCTCACTTGCCCGTACGATATTATCCAATGTCCCAAATATTCGCGCCAGTACCTTTGAGACGTGCTCACCCGTATGCCTGATGCCTAGGGCGAATATAAATTTATCCAGAGGTGGCGACTTGGATTTCTCCAGTGAAGACAATAGATTGCGAGCGGATACATCGCCCATCCTCTCAAGGTCCGCCAAGTCATTTTTTGTAAGATAGTAGAGATCGGCCGGATCGGTGATGATTCCGTGCTCATACATCTGTGATATCAACTTTTCTCCCAGGCCCTCTATGTCCATACCACCCCGGGAGACGAAGTGTTTTATATTTTCCCTGATCTGTGCCGGGCAATCAAGGTTGATGCATCGGTGCGCGGCCTCGCCTTCAAGACGTACGATACTCGATCCGCATACCGGGCAGGTTTCGGGAATTCTGAAAGGTCTCTCACTGCTTTCTGCGGAAGGTTCGACTGACTTGACGATCTCCGGTATGACGTCGCCCGCCCGCTGCACGATGACCGTATCTCCGATATGTATATTTTTCCTGTCGATCTCATCCTGGTTATGAAGGGTCGCGCGACTGACCATCACACCCGCGACGCGAACGGGCTTCATCAGTGCGACGGGAGTCAGGACACCTGTCCTGCCGACCTGAATGATAATATCTTCGATAATTGTTGTGGCCTGTGTCGCAGGGAACTTGCAGGCAATGGCCCAACGGGGGCTTCTTGAAACAGAGCCGAGACGACCGCGGATATCCGTCGAATCAACTTTGATAACCGTGCCGTCTATCTCGTAGGGAAGGGCCTCACGTCTGTCGATCATTTCATGGTAATAATCTATACATTCATGTATGTCTTCTGCTTTTTTTATGTGGGGATTTACGGGGAAGCCCCATTCTTTCAGGGTTTGCAAAAAATCCAGGTGTGTCTTGAAGGCTATCCCTTCAGAGAAGCCAATAGCATAGCAGAATATACTGAGAGACCTTTTCGCGGTAATCTTTGAGTCAAGCTGGCGAAGCGAACCGGCCGCGGCATTTCTGGGGTTGGCAAAGGGACTGTCGCCGTCCGCCATCCTCTGTTTGTTAAGCTTTTTGAAGTCATCTGTTCGTATGTAGACTTCACCCCGTATCTCGATTTTATCGGGAATTACCCGACCGCTGGCGGATTTCATCTTAAGGGGGATTGAATGTATCGTCTTGAGATTCTGCGTGATATCCTCTCCGATTGCTCCATCACCTCTCGTTGAACCGTATTTCAGAACACCTTTTTCATACAACAGGTTAACTCCTATACCATCAAGCTTTGGTTCAACTACAAAAGACACATCTTCCTGTGTGCCAAGGAGGCGCTTGACACGTTCGTCGAATGATATGATCTCTTCTTGGGAGAAGGCGTTGGCAAGGCTTAACATGGGAGACAAATGAGGAATGCTGTCAAACTTCTCAAGAGGAGCGGCTCCCACGCGCTGGGTGGGCGACAAACTCATATCGATCTGTTTCCCTGATGTATCGGATTTTTCGAGAGCGATCAATTCCTGCATCAGGCGATCATATTCTGAGTCGGATATCTCCGGATCATCTAACTGGTAATAACGCCTGTTATGATAGTCGATCAGATCCCGAAGTTCTTCTATCCTTTGTATCGCCGTCTTATTTTCCATTATTTTATTCGCTTGAGGTGTGATACGTTCAAAAATGGTTTCTTACTCTTTGGTTCTTCTTCCTTTTTGCTGATAACTTTTTTATTGAAGATCTCGTTCTTCACCCTCACCGAGTTTATAATAAAGAAGATTATAGTCGCCTTTTCCCACTCTCTTGTTGTGTCAAATTGTTCCAGTTTGGTCTTGTATTTTCCCCATAGACTGCTGAGCGATGCTTCGTCGAGGGCAAGTATCTTTTCAGCTATGTTTTCTAATGTCTTTTCAATCATCATCAGGACCTTTTCAAGATATTTTCTGAAGATATTAGTCACACGCCTGTAAAATGTCAAACCAAAAACTCTGTAAAATAAAGCTTGTCTTTTTGGCATAGGTATAATAGAAAATCCGCTATTACCGGTTATGAAGATAGGCATTATTTCTGATACACATCTTAATATTCCCGATAACAGGCTTGAAAAGATCGTCGAGGATTATTTTCATGATGTTGATTTGATCCTGCATGCGGGGGATATGGTTGAGCTCGAGGTCCTGGATGTCTTCAGAGGCAAAAAGGTGTATGCCGTAAGTGGGAATATGGATCCTGGTTCTGTGAGAGAAGTGTTTCCCGAAAAGAGGATACTGGAGATTGAAGGACGAAGAATAGGCTTGATACATGGATGGGGCTCTCCATTTGGCCTGGAAGAAAAGGTGATGCAAGAATTTGATAATGTTGAGTGTATCGTCTATGGCCATACACACCGGGCCATGAATGATGTGAGGGATGGAATATTACTGTTCAATCCCGGTTCACCAACGGATCAAAGATTTGCGAAACATAATTCTGTGGGAATACTGGATATCGGAAAAGAGATTGTGGGAAAGATTATAGATCTGGATTGAAACAGGGTATTATTTATGGACAGCATTATGGCTCCAGGGAGGATGGAGTATATTACAGGCAAAAAACCGGACGGGTGCGTTTTTTGCGGGGGATCTGCCAGGGAAGAAGACCTTGTTTTGTATGAGGGGAAGTCCTGTTATATCATGATGAACAAATATCCATATACCTCCGGTCATCTTTTGGTGATTCCCTTCAGGCATATATGTGATATAGAAGAGACGAACGCCGAAGAGAAGATGGAGATGATGCAACTCACCGACATGTGCGTGCGAACTTTGAAAAAAGCATTTACTCCTGAAGGTTTCAATATAGGGTTGAATCTCGGGAAGGCGGCCGGTGCCGGTGTCGAGGATCATCTGCATATACATGTTGTCCCCAGATGGCTGGGTGATACCAATTTTGCCACGGTTCTGGGGGAGGTCAGGGTCATTCCGGAGGATATTATACAGACCCGGAATACTTTATTGCAATATTTTCAAAGGAGAGAGGAGAGATAGAATGAAACTTCTTTATACGATTATTGTGACGTTGATCATGCTGTTTATCATTACTTTCTCGTTAATAAATACTGATCTTGTACATCTTGGATATTATAAATTTATAGACGTTAGCGTGCCCGCTTATATGCTGATTTTCATATCTTTTGGCATAGGCATAATCTTCGCCGGTTTCATGGGAATAGTAGAAAGATTCAGACTTACCAGAGAAGTTACAAAATTGAAAAAGAAGATTAAGGAACTGGAAAAAAAGATGCCGAGCGAGAAGCTCCCCGCCATTCAGGAGACAAAAACCGAAGAGGCAGCGGGTAAGTGGAATTCGGAATAAGCCGGATGTTTTCTAACCGCCGCAGTCCGACGGGTCACCCTTTAATTTTTCTATCGTGTGTTTCAGGGCGGGAAGGAGTACGGCCAGATTTTCTCTGGCTCCCTTCGGGCTTCCTGGTAGATTGATGATCAGGGATTGCCCTCGTATCCCCGTTACAGCCCTTGATATCATTGCATGAGGTGTTTTATTCATGCTTTCCCTTCTCATTGCTTCTGCCATGCCTGGGAGTTCTTTTTCTATAATTTCCAGGGTGGCATCGGGCGTGACATCACGTGGACTTACACCGGTTCCGCCGGTTGTTACAACCAGATCCAGATGCTTATTATCGGTGTACTCTCTTATTTTGTCCCGTATGATTTCTTTTTCATCGGGGATTACTTCGTAATTGGTCACCCGGATATCAAGATCGCCCAGCATGCGTATAACCTCCGGGCCACTAATGTCCTCTCTCTCGTTGCGGGAACCTTTGTCGCTTACTGTTATAACTCCGCCGGTAATCAAAATCCTTGTCCTTGTTTATAATTCAAAACTACCAATTGCATTTCTTATGACTCTTCCTTATTCGCCTCGGCAATAACCTTTTCCTTCAAATGCGCGGGGAGTTCTTCGTAGTGAGAGATCTCAAAAGCGAAGGTGCCTCGGCCGCTGGTAATCGACGTAAGGTCGGGCGCATATGAAAGAATTTCAGAAAGAGGAACCTGTCCTTTGATGACCTGGTTAGAACCCGCTTTATCCATGCCCAACACGCGTCCCCGTCTGCTGTTGAGATCGCCGATTACATCTCCCATATATTCATCGGGTATTTCAATGCTGATCTCGACAATCGGTTCCAGAAGTGTTGGCTGGCAATCCTGAAATCCCTTCTTAAAACCCATGGAACCTGCTATCTTAAATGCCATCTCGGAAGAATCCACGGCATGGAACGTGCCATCTACAAGAGAGACCCTTACATCGACGATAGGAAAGCCTGCCAGGATGCCTTCATCCATTGCCTCGACGATCCCCTTCTCTACTGCCGGTATATATGTCTTGGGTATGACACCGCCAACAATCTTGTCTAAAAATTCGAATCCACCTCCTTTAGGAAGAGGTTCTATCTCAAGCCAGGTGTCACCATACTGTCCTTTACCCCCCGATTGTTTTTTATACTTGCCCTGAACCCTTGTTTTACTCTTGATGGTTTCCTTGTACGGTACTTTTGGTTGCTTGAGGTTTATGTCAACACCAAACTTTCTCTTGAGTTTTTCTCGGGTTATATCAATGTGTACCTGACCGACACCGGAAAGTATGGTTTCTCCTGTCTGGGGATCCCTGTGGATTGAGAGGGTATGATCTTCGTCGATCAATCTGTTAAGAGAGGAATGGATCTTTTCCTCATCCCCTTTGGTCTTGGGCTCTACCGCATAGCTAACAACTGGATTTATCAGGGGAACCTTATCATAGAAGATGGGCGATTTTGAATCACACATGGTATCACCGGTGGAAGTTTCTTTCAGCTTGGCAAGAGAGGCAATATCTCCGGGGATAAGTGATTCCACCGGAACCTGGGTTTTCCCCTCCAGATAGAAGATATTTCCGCATTTTTCACTCACATCCTTCGATGGGTTATAAAATACAAAGTCCGACGTCAGTGTTCCTGAGAAGATCCTGAAAAGGGTCAATTTTCCCGCATAGGGGTCGGCGATGGTTTTGAATACCATTGCCGAAAAGGGTGCATTCACATCCGGTGTTCTTTCAATCTCTTCCTCTGTATTTGGGTCTTTGCCCGTGACAGCCCCTCGATCTATGGGCGAGGGGAGAGAGGTTACGATCATATCCATAAGAGAGGTAATCCCTATGTGATTCAGAGCCGATCCGCATATAACGGGGATCAAGCTTCCTGAGATTACCCCCTTTCGAAGTCCATTTTGAATGTCATCGATAGAAAGTTCTCCCTCCTCCAGATATTTGTCCATTAAGTCCTCGTCACATTCGGCTATATCTTCCACCATTGTTTCCCGGTATGCCTTGGCATCGCCTACGAGGTCTTCAGGGATATCTTCTTTCCTGGCTTTCCCTTTGGGATTGTCAAAGATCAGTGCTTTCATATGCACAAGGTCGATCAGACCTTTAAAGGACTCTTCGGAACCTATCGGGAGATAGCAGACAGTTACCTTTTTGCCGAGTTTGTTGTTTATGTCTTCTACTGCCTTGAAAAAATCGGCACGCTCCCTGTCCATCTTGCCGATATATACCATACGGGGAAGCGATAACTCGTCAGCGTATTTCCATACTCTCTCAGTCTGGAATTCTACCCCGCTCACGGCATCCACCACGATTATCACGCTGTCAGTGATGCGCAGGCTGTACTTGGTGTCCATGAAAAAATTAGAATCGCCTGGAGTATCAATAATGTTTACTCTATGCTTATTCCATTCAAAAAAGTTTATTGCCGAACTTATGGAAATATGTCTTTTTTGCTCTTCCGGTTCAAAATCCATGGAAGAACTTCCGTCGTCGACTCTTCCACATTTGTCAGACTTCCCGCTTAGAAATAGGAAAGATTCGCAGAGAGAGGTCTTTCCCGTTCCTCCATGTCCCGTAATTGCAATATTTCTGAGCGAATTAGAATCGTATTGTGACATGACACTCCCTTTCCATAGCTGTTGATGATGTTATAACTGCGGGTGCTTAGCCCATTCTTTCTTAAAAAGTCAAGATAAATTTCTCCCTGTTGGAGGGTATTCGGAAGATTTAATTGACCACAATACAGGATTATGATATATAAATCAGCTTATGAATAAAGATAGTTTGTCTCGGATTTTAGAGGAGCGTAGGAGAAGAAATGTTTAATGTGGGAGACATGGCAGTTTATCCAGCACATGGAGTCGGTGTTATTGAGTCTATAGAAACCAGAAATGTTATGGGAAACGATCAACCCTTTTACGTAATGAAAATATTGGGCAATAATGCAAAAATCATGATACCCCAGAATAGCGCAGAATTTGTTGGCCTCAGAGAGGTGATTTCAGAAGAAGAGATCCCCATAGTCTATAAAATATTAAAAGAGAAAAATGTGTTAGTGGACAAGCAGACATGGAATAAGAGATATAAGGAATATTGGGAGAAAATAAAAACAGGATCGGTTTATGAAATAGCGGGAGTATTGCGCGATCTTTTTACATTAAAAATTGACAAGGATCTGTCATTCGGTGAAAGAAAAATGATGGACACCGCGAAAAGTCTGTTGATAAGAGAAATTTCAATAGCCAGTGACTGCGATGAAGCAGAGGTAGAAGAAAATTTGAACGCAATATTTGCAGAATAATTTGTTCATTTATTATTTATACTATTATTATTTTGTTCCTTGAAATAATGACACGTTTTTTACATGTCAGGAGGTGAAATTTGATTACCAAACTTTTACTTATAGTGGCTTGTTCATTAATCGGCTATCTTATTACTTTAAAATATTATACCTTTCCGCTTGCTTTAATAGGTTTAATTCCGGGTTTTTTTCTTTCAATCTTTGTAATACAAACAGAGCAGGCCATCAGAAAACTTTCGTTACGAGTTATATTCGGTGGAGTTGTTGGGACCCTACTTGGTCTATTAATCGCCTTTCTCTTGACCTTTGGCTTAAAATTTATGCCCGGTTTGGAGAAACAGGAGAATCTGCCGTGGGGGTATATCTACGGCACAATTACCTTTATTCTGGGATATCTCGGCTTGGTCCTGGGTTCAAAGAAGAGTGAAGAATTCCAATTTCCCAGATCCCATTCTTCAAAAGATGAAAAAAATCCGGATTACAGGATACTTGATACCAGTGTTATTGTTGATGGTAGAATGGCCGATATATGCGATACAGGATTTATTGAAGGTAGCCTGATAGTTCCACGCTTTGTGTTGGATGAATTGCAACAGATCGCTGACTCATCGGATCACATGAAGCGTTCAAGGGGTAGGCGGGGGCTGGATATACTCAACCGGATGCAGAAAAGCGACGGTATAAGTATTGATATTGTCGATGTAGACTTCCCAAAGATACGAGGAGTCGCCGCGAAACTTGTCGCTCTTGCCAAGGAAAAGGGGGGCAAGATTGTAACCAATGACTATAATCTGAACAAGGTTGCTGAGCTTCAGGGTATAAAAATCTTAAATGTGAATGAGCTCGCAAATACACTGAAACCTCTTATTTTACCTGGAGAAACAATGATAACCAAGGTTATCAAAGAGGGAAAAGAGGCCGGACAGGGCGTGGCATATCTTGATGATGGCACCATGGTGATTGTGGATAATGGAATAAAATATATGGGAAAGAGCGTAGAAGTGGTTGTAACAAGTGTTCTTCAGACAGCTGCCGGAAGGATGATCTTCTCTAATGCGAAAGATGATGAGACTATCGACATATCATCACAGATGGTAAACAACAAAGTTGCAACATGAATTGAACAGCGAACGCAGATCCCGCTGTTTGCGGCGGGGTTATCGGGCGAATAGAAATAAACATTTTCATTAACAACCGGAGCTTCCCCGCAACTTGTTAAGGGAAGCTTCAGTACTGTGCAGATACATATCACGTAAGCTTAAAAACAAGCGAAAACACGCAAGAAATAAAAAATAGAAACGTAATGATGGTGCAGACTGTTGCGATTATAGTAGCCGGGGGTTCCGGCAAACGAATGCCGTATGATCTTCCAAAACAGTACTTATCGCTGAATGGCATCCCCATATTAGGTCGTACTCTTATAAAGTTTGAAAAAGCTCCGTCTGTTGACCGCATCGTGCTTGTGGTTGCAAAAGATGATATGGAGTATGCCAAGGATGAAATCGTTGACAAATACCGGATTCTTAAGTTGAAGCATATCCAGGCCGGGGGGGAGACTAGACAGGACTCCGTCAGAAATGGTCTGGAAATGGTTGACAACAGAGACGATGTTGTACTTATTCATGACGGTGTCAGACCATTTGTCACAGAAGAATTGATAGATCTTTCCATTCGGGAAGCTACCCGGAGCGGGGCGGTTATTCCGGTAATTCCCTTGATGAACACCCTTAAAATTGTTGGTGAAGACGGAATTGTAACGGAGACTCCCGACAGGAATAATCTGAGGCTTGCACAGACGCCACAGGCATTCCGAAGGGAGATCATCCTGGAAGCGTACAGGAGTGCGTACAGTGAGGGATTCTATGGCACCGATGATGCGTCGCTTGTGGAACGCTTGGGTGCTCCTGTGAATACAATCCCGGGTTTGTACGATAATATCAAGATTACCACGCCGGAAGATCTCGCTCTTGGTGAACTGTTGCTGAAAAAGATCGGATCGGGGATATGAGAGTCGGCTTCGGATATGACAGCCACAGGCTGGTGACGGGGAGAAAGCTGATTCTGGGGGGTGTGGAAATCTCCGGTGAAAAGGGGCTCCTTGGCCATTCCGATGCGGATGTCCTGCTTCATGCCCTTTGCGATGCCATTCTTGGCGCTATTGCAGAAGGTGATCTCGGGAGACACTTCCCAGACAGCGATCCCGCCTACAAGGATATTCCCAGTAAAGAGCTGCTGATCAAAGTTAATGAACTGGCGATCCGGAAGGGTTACCGGGTGAATAATGTTGATTCAACGCTTGTCCTGGAGAAGCCGAAATTACAGGAATATATACATAAAATGGTTGAGAATATAGCAGATTTTCTCGATATAGAGCCGGACCGGGTAAACGTGAAGGCCTCAACCAATGAGGGTATGGGTTTTACCGGACGAAGCGAAGGAGTGGTTGCCTTTGCGGTGATTACCGTGAAGGGTGGCACTCTTCGAGATTCATAAAAACCTCTCACCTTGTGTATAAAGCAGTACGCCGTAAAAAGAAGAGAGGTGCTATCTTGACCGTGCCACTTCGGTATTGTATATCCCCCTCTCTAAACTAACTCACCTGCATATAGAACGGAGGAGTTCATGAAGTACATAAACGAAATCGATATCAAAGGGAAAAGGGTGCTGTGCCGGTTTGATTTTAATGTTCCGCTGGACGAGAACCTGCATATTACCGATGACAGGAGGATAAAGGCGGCGCTTCCTACAATCAACCATGCGCTGGATGAGGATGCGAAGGTGATAATAATCTCTCACTTGGGAAGGCCGGGAGGTAAAAAAGCAGAGGGCTTCAGCCTTGCGCCTGCGGCCAAGAGGCTGTCACGCCTCATTGGCAAAGAAGTTGTGCTGGCGAAGGATTGTATCGGAGATGATGTAAAAACGCTGATTCAGAATATGAAGCCCGGTTGTGTTGTCATGTTGGAAAACCTGCGATTTCACAAGGAGGAGGCGGAAAATGACGATGCCTTTGCCAGAAAACTGGCCGAGTATACCGATGTATATGTGGACGATGCCTTTGGAAATGCCCACAGGACACATGCCTCCAATGTGGGAATAACGAAATTCGCAAAGGTCTGCTGTGCCGGCTTCCTGATGAAGAGGGAACTGAACTATTTCGGCACCACTCTGGAAGATCCCCTCCGTCCCTTTGTGGCTATTATAGGTGGTTCAAAGATATCCGGGAAGCTGGAGGCCCTTGCCAACCTTATCAGAAAGGTTGACAAGATGATCATCGGCGGAGGAATGGCCTTTACCTTTCTGAAGGCGATGGGGTACGAGGTGGGCACCTCCCTCGTTGAAGATAATCTTCTGAATACGGCGAGACGGGATATAAAGATAGCGAAGGAAAGTGGTGTGAAATTATATTTCCCCGTCGATTGTGTGATCGCCGAGCAGGCCGATCCGAAAGCGGTGACAAAGATCGTCCCTATACAGGAAATAGACCCAAATTGGATGGGGCTCGATATCGGACCCGCTTCGATCGCCCTTTTTCGTGAGGTACTGGGTGATGCGAAGACGATTATGTGGAATGGCCCAATGGGAGTCTTTGAGATCGACGCGTTCAGCATGGGGACCTTCTCCCTTGTCCATGCCGTAGCGCAATCCCATGCCCTTACCATCGTCGGAGGGGGTGACACGGATGTTGCAGTTCATCGGGCGGGGGAGAGTGACTATATCACCTATATATCCACCGGAGGAGGGGCATCCCTCGAACTGTTGGAAGGTAAGAAACTTCCGGCGGTCGAAGCGCTCAATAAATGTGCGAAGAAAATGAAGTAACTGCGGGATCAGATTTATGAGAAACGTCATGATTGTCTGCGAATATGACGGTACCGGTTACCATGGATGGCAGAGGCAACCCAATGGGATCAGCATTCAGGAGGTACTTGAGGAAAAGATCGGGACCATCACGCAGGAAGAGATACGGATGACGGCTTCGGGAAGAACGGACGCAGGCGTTCACGCGCTGAATCAGGTGGCAAACTTCAGGACGAAGTCGGTCATCGAATGTGGAAATCTCCTGAAAGGGATCAACAGTCTTCTCCCCAAAGATATCGTCGTGAAGGTCCTGCGCGATACAGATGAGGAATTTCACGCGCGCTACAGCGCGAAGAGCAAGATATACATATACAGGATATTCAATAACCCGGTGAGGAGCGCTCTCTACCGGAACTGCTCCTGGCACCTGCGTGCTCCCCTTGATGTGGATGCTATGGATCAGGCGGCCAAGATCCTTGAGGGAATGCACGATTTTTCATCCTTCTGTGCCTCAGGGAGCGATGCCAAAGACCATATACGAACGGTTATTGATACCTCTGTTCATATGAAGGGGGATATCATTTCCTTTACCATAGAGGCAAACGGCTTTCTGCGGTATATGGTGAGAAATATCGTTGGTCTGCTTGTCGATGTGGGAAAGAGAATCATCATGCCTGCAGGATTCGCAGAAATAATGGGTGCCACGGACAGGACCAGAGCTGGCATCACGGCCCCCCCGCAGGGGCTTTTTCTTATGGAGGTCAGATACTGATGAAGATACTGGTGCTTGGATATAAAGGGATGCTCGGAACAGATCTTGTGAATGATTTGGGGGGGGCGCACGATGTAGCCGGAAAAGATATAGAAGACTTCGATATAACATCCGCCTCGGAGTGCATGGATCTGATTGGGCAGTCGGGTGCGGATGTGGTTATTAACGCGGCTGCCTATACGAATGTCGACGGGTGTGAAACGGATAAAACAGGGTGCTTTTCCGCAAATGCAGATGGTGTGAAGAATGTAGCCATCGCCTGCAGAGTGTCCGGAATAAAAATGGTTCATTTCAGTACCGATTATGTCTTCAACGGCACAAAGAATAATCCTTACGTGGAGGATGATGCCTGCAGTCCTATCAATACCTATGGAAGCTCCAAACTGAAAGGGGAGGAATATCTCAAAGAGATCTCAGATAATTATCTGCTTATAAGAACGTCATGGCTGTACGGAAAGCATGGAAGGAACTTTGTCGGTTCAATCGTGGAGCGTGCGGAGAAGACGGGAAAGCTGGAGGTGGTCGACGATCAGACGGGTTCTCCCACCTATACAGTGGATCTGGCGGCGGCGGTGAGGATCCTTATTGAGGGCGGCCACCGGGGTGTTTTCCACCTGACAAACAGAGGGACATGCACCTGGTACCAGTTTGCCCTCAAGATCCTCGAATATAGAGACATGAGGGACGTCAGCATCGCTCCCATACAATCGGCACAGCTCGGTAGTTGTGCCCCCCGCCCGGAATACTCGGTGCTCAGTTGCAGAAAATTCGCCGATGCCACCCATAGAACGATGAGATTCTGGCAGATAGCGCTGAAGGATTATATGTCCAGAATACGCTGAGGAGATAGCCTTGCAGGAAAAAATAGTAGTCATGCCAGAGGAGTTGTCCAACAGGATAGCCGCCGGTGAGGTAGTTGAAAGGCCCTCTTCCATAGTCAAGGAGCTTGTCGAGAATTCCCTTGATGCCGGCGCGACCGACATCTTTGTTGAACTTGAGGGGGGAGGAAAACGATCCATAAAGGTTGTCGATAACGGCAGGGGGATCGACGGGGATGATGTAACACTTGCATTCGAGAGACACGCTACGAGTAAGATATACACCTTTGAAGACATGGATAATATAGTCTCCTTCGGATTCCGGGGGGAGGCCATCGCGAGCATAGCTTCCATATCCAGAATCGAAATACTGACCAGGAAAAAAGAATCTCTGTCAGGAACGCGGGCGTTGGTGAAGGGGGGCAGAATCGAAGAGATTATTGATGCCGGGTGTCCTGTTGGGACGTCGGTGTTTGTCAGGGATATCTTTTATTCCACGCCGGCACGGATGAAGTTCTTGAAGGGGGACACCACAGAACAGACCCACTGTGTAGATGCCATGATGAGGCTGGCTCTTTCCAACCCGGGAGTAAAGATACGGGTTGTTGCAAACGGCAGAACTATCCTTAATGTGCCCAAGACGAAAAATCTGTCCGACAGAATCGCGCTTGTGTTTGGCGAAGAGTTCGAGAGGCACACCCTTGAGATTCAGGGACAAAGGGGAGATATAACCCTTCATGGTGTGATTTCCAAGCCTGATCGCACAAGATCAAACACGAAAGGACAGTTCTATTTTATCAATAACAGATTCATACGGGACAGACTCCTGAATCATTCGGTTATAACCGCTTACCGGAGGTTGATAGAACCCCGAAGGTTCCCGTACGTCGTTCTGTTTATAGATATACCGGCCGCGGATGTGGATGTTAATGTCCATCCATCCAAGATGGAGGTACGTTTCAGAAATTCGTCCGATATATACAGTCTCATTAAAGACACCCTTTCCGGCGCACTATCCGGGATATCCACCGTACATACTGATTTTTATAAGCCTTCTTCCGGAGGAAAAGCGGATGAGTACAAAGAAAGAATCGGGGACACATTAAAAAGGTACACCATCCTGTCCGGTGCCGGAAAGAGGGTCTTTGACGCGAACCTCTCTGACAGAAGCGTGAAGAATGCATCGAATGCTTCCCGCGCAAGAGAAGATAGCCAAGACTTGCCGATGCTTTTCAACGAAGATGATGCACCGGAGGGCGCAGTACCCTTTTCGTCTCTCACATATCTGGGACAGATTGCGGACAATTCGGCGGGGACCGGAAAAAGCCTTTTGTGGAAGTCGGGGGTCGGGCGGCTTTTTTGCGAAGCATCGAATTTTTTCCACTCG
>CAZOHQ010000010.1:15392-16294 GCA_964579455.1 uncultured Syntrophaceae bacterium
TTGTGAACCTTCAACCCGGCCGTTTTGATCTCGTGATGAATAATATCGATGTGCTGAACGATGTGGGGTTTGGCGTGGAGCGGTATGGTGAGAACACGATATTGGTAAAGCAAATCCCCGCTTTCCTGACAGGGTGCAACCTTGAAGAACTTATTTCCGATGTAATTGAAGAAATCGGGGATACAGGAAAGACTGATAATGTCGATGAACTGAGAGACAAAATACTTACCGTGATGGCGTGCAAGGGGGCGGTCAAGGCCAATCACAATCTGACGGATTCAGAGGTTGCGGCGCTGTGTGAAGACCTTGATTCGATACCCTTCGCGGCAACCTGTCCTCACGGAAGGCCTACCTATGCAGTGCTTGACATAGGGGATTTAGAGAGGATGTTCAAACGAAGATGATGGATAATCAGGTGAGTAAAGAGTAGGAGATACGTAGACAAGACTAACAGGGTTGATCGGATTGTAATGAATAAATACGGGTGGTATTATTTGTCATCTCCATCCTGTTCTCCTGCCAAATATTCAGTTTTTACGGCTGTATGACAACTTGAGATCTACCATGCAAAACTCACGAGACGAAACCCAATACTCGAAACCCTCACTTATTGTGATCATGGGTCCCACCGGGGTGGGGAAGACCGATCTGGCGATCAGGCTTGCCGAAAGATACGGAGGAGAGATTATCAGCGCCGACTCGATGCAGGTATACCGGCACATGGATATAGGTACCGCAAAACCTTCTTCGGAAGAGAGGATTCGTGCGCCTCATCACCTGATAGATGTTGTAGATCCCGATGAAGAATTCAATGCCTCAATGTTTGTGAAAAAGGCCGATGATGTGATAAGTGGAGGAGATGATAATTATATTAAAAAAATTATTGCAAAACTTGATGAAAA
>CAZOHQ010000011.1:0-15467 GCA_964579455.1 uncultured Syntrophaceae bacterium
ACAGAATAGTGTTTTCCTATCAGGGCGACGGGGATATAGCTGCTATCGGAACCGCCGAAACGATCCACGCCGCCAACAGAGGTGAAAATGTTACCGTTATCTTCGTCAACAACAGTTGTTACGGTATGACGGGTGGTCAGATGGCCCCCACGACACTGCTCGGCCAGAATTCTACCACTACCCCGGGAGGTCGCGATAAAGATCGTGATGGAACTCCTATCGATCTGAGCGAAATGCTGGCAATAACCAAAGGGGCTGTCTATATAGAACGGACAGCGGTAAATTCCATAAAAAACATAAGAAAAACCAAGAAGGCCCTTACAAAAGCCTTTAAGACACAGATGGCGGGTCTGGGTTTCTCGCTCATAGAGATTCTATCGCCCTGTCCTACCAACTGGAAGATGTCCTCGGTAGATGCCTGCAAGTGGATAGATGACAGTGTTATGCAGACATTTCCCCTTAAAGTTATAAAAGACGAAACAAGCTAAAGAAGGTTGGCTCTTATGAAGAAAACGGTCTTTGCGGGATTCGGTGGACAGGGTGTCCTGATGATGGGTTATGTCTTCGCGGTAGCGGCAATGCGTGACGGCCGAGAAGTAACCTATCTCCCTGCCTACGGCGCAGAGATGCGTGGAGGTACGGCAAATTGCACGGTCGTGGTGTCTGACGAAGAGATCTTCTCCCCGGTAGCGTCTTCACCCGATTTCGCGGTAATTATGAATAAACCTTCTCTGTTGAAATATGAAGGCATAATGAGAGAAGGTGGAGTCATGCTCCTCAATTCAAATCATGTAAGCTGTGAACTGACCAGGGACGACTTGACCGCCATACGGATACCCGCCTTTGATATCGCTCAGAAGCTTGGCAGTGAACGTATTGTCAATATGATTATGCTGGGGGCATTTGTGGCCCATACAAAGATAACATCTCTTGATTCAATAATGAATGGACTTTCCGAAATCGTGAAGGGCAAAAAAGCCAGCACGATGAAATTGAATCGCAAGGGTCTGGACGCAGGCGCTGAATATATTTTAAAGGGAGACTCACGGTGAAAACGGTAAAACAGATTGAACTCTGGCTGAACAACATTCCTGGGCAGCTATCCGCTGTCAGTGATATATTGAGTGATAACAGAATCAACATAATTGCCTGCTGCTACGCGACAACACGGGAAGAAAAAGGCCTGTTTTATTTCGTTTCAAACGATCCCGACAAGGCTGTCAATGTGTTGAAGTCCGCGGGATACAAGAGCAAGACAAAACAGGTTATAGCATGCGAAATGCCGAATCATCCCGGGGGAATGAATGTCGTCTTAAAGCTTTTGAAGGATTCAGATATCAACCTTGATTACATATACCCCTGCATGGGAACAGGAGACATCACCATTGTCATACTAGGTGTAGGCGCGGTAAAGAAAACCTTGGAAATCATGGAAGATAACTGGATAAAAGTCTGGAGCGACGATCTGTATCATATATAATTGTCACCCCTTCTAACAGACAGGAAAAGGGCATAATCGACGAAACTGTCTTGCCTGGTCATGTACGAACACACACCGCTTGGAAACCTTTTCGCAAAGTCGTGATCTTAGGGGATACCGCCACAGTCTCCCCGTGAAATATTTTTACTAATCAAATATCTGCAAAATTGATTTAACAGTCAAAGGTTACATTCTATCGCCCCGTTCTCCTTTGATTAAAGGGATGACGCCAGATCCTTTCCCGATACCTTGTTAAGAATAAAGAGCGGCACAATTACCGAGATTATAAGTATCGTAGCGTATGCCGACGCAGGGCCAAAATCACCACTCCCGATACGCTGGAAGATTTCGACCGTCATGGTTGCCCACGGACCATAATAGAGCACAATTGTTGAGCTCAATTCCGCAAGCGTGGTGACCCACATTATAATGGCCCCGGCAAGTATACCGGGAAGCATGATGGGGATGATAATCTTTATAAAAGACATGAGAGGAGGAACACCGAGGTTGATGGATGCCTCCTCAATCGATGTGTCGATTTGATGTAAAAGAGACGAAGTGGTCTTGATGGAAAAGGGTACTTTACGGATGAAATAGGCAAGGGCAAGGATGATCCAGGTACCGGTAAGAACAATCATGCCCTCGTTATATGTCGTAGCCAGGGCAATACCGAGAACCGTTCCTGCTATCGCAAGGGGCAGCATAATCAGGAGATCAAGCAGATAGGTTACCGTGCCACGCTTCCTGACTACCAGATAACTCACAGCGATCCCGAACACTATCCCAACAACCGTTGCTACCGTGGCGAGAAAAAACGAGTTCAAGATCGGGCGGGGTGCAATGCTGAATGCCATTGCGAAATTGTCAAGGCTGAACTGACCAAAGTACATAACCGGGCCTTGAGTCTTCGTTACAGACGCTATAACAACCACCGCGAACGGAGCAAGCGCGATAAATACAACTGCGGAACAAAAAAACCATATAAGAAAGGTTGGGAGCGGTTTTAACCTTTTTACTTCCGGTGGTCTTAGAGCGCTCATAGCATAGCTCTTTCTTTCCACCCAGTACTTCTGCAGAATCGTCAGCCCGAATGTTATCACCAGCAGTATTATACTCAGGGCTCCCGCCATGGAAGGATTCCCTCCCATCTCGCTGATAAACTCGTTGTAGGCCTGAACCGAAAGCACACGAAAATCTTCACCTATAAGGATCGGAACACCAAAATTTTCGATTGACAGGTAAAACACAACCAGTGCGCCTGAGAATATGGCAGGGGTGATAACGGGAAGCGTCACGGTAGAAAGCACCCTCAGTCTCCCGGCGCCAAGATTTATCGCTGCTTCTTCAAGTGAACTGTCGATAGAATTTATCGCCGCGGATACCATAAGAAAAACAAAAGGGAAAAACTGCAGAGTAAAAACTAAAACGATACCTTTCCATCCATACATGCTGGGAATATCCACCCCGAACTTATGCAAAAAATTGAAGAGGATTCCATTCCTGCCCAGGAGCATCAACCAGGCCTCAGCCCCTATGAAAGTAGGCAAAATCAATGGCAGAGTTCCCAGGGTTTTTATTATATTTTTACCAGGAACATGAAACCTTGACAGCAAAACCGCAAAGGGAACACCGATAGCAACTGCGAAGAGGGTGGCTACAGTGCTGACGAATATGCTGTTTTTCAAACATCTCAGGTAATAGGGATAGTGGAAAAAAGATTTGTAACTGTCGAGAGAAAACTGTCCCGTTTCAGAACTGATGAAGCTTGCCTTGAAAATGTAGAATAATGGATACAGAATGGAAAAAAAAAGGATTGTGAATATGAGAAGGAGAATTATATTCCATGTAGTCAGATACCTGCGCACAATATAATCCTCTATTCCTCGATAATGACGGGGCTATCCACCCCAAACTGGAAGTTTATGATATCCCCTTCCTTATTTATCTCTGTGGCCCGAGGGTCATGCACATCAATGGTTATAACCTGCTTATCACTGTAACGGATTTTGTAGCGTATTATTGAACCCAGAAAGGTAACTCCCGTGACCGTTCCCGACAGTACATTTATTTGATCCTCAGGAGCATCTCCGACGATATGTATCCATTCCGGTCTGAGCGACATATACAGCCGGTCACGCACTCCATGTAGTCTGTCCGTTTTGACAAAAATCTTTTTCCCCTCTATCTCGGCATGAAGCAGTGATTCACCATCGTCATAACTGTTTACATCAATCTTCATGATATTGCTGTTTCCAATGAATCCAGCCACAAACCTGTTTTTGGGTTGCATATAGATATCAAAAGCGTCGCCTATTTGCTCCAGCCGTCCCAGATTAATAATCGCGATACGATCGGATACCGCCATGGCCTCTTCCTGGTCATGGGTGACATATATGGTAGTTATTCCGAGCTCTTTTTGCATCCTTTTTATCTCCTCGCGCATACTCACCCTGAGTTTGGCGTCGAGATTGGAAAGAGGTTCATCCATGAGGAGCACCTGAGGGGATATAACAAGGGCTCGTGCGAGGGCTACGCGTTGCTGCTGACCTCCGCTCAACTGTGACGGAAAACGATCGCCGTATTCTTCCAGTTGAATCCGTTCTAATATTTCTTTTACCTTTGTTGTTATTTCCCGTGAATGCAATTTCTTTGCTCTGAGGCCGTATGCAACATTATCAAAGACGCTCATATGCGGAAACAGGGCGTAATTTTGGAATACCATACCTGTTTCTCTTTTATGAGCCGGGATATCATTGATCCTGGTATCTCCGAAGTAGATATCCCCTGCGTCCGGGTGATAAAAGCCTGCAATGGTTCTCAGAAGGGTGGTTTTACCACACCCGCTTGGACCAAGGAGGGTGAAAAAATCACCCTCCTCTATACGGATACTGACATCGTCAACGGCTTTTAGTTGTCCGAACTTCTTTGTAATATTACGCAATGAGACTATCATAGACATCCAGCATTTATTTCGAAAGAATAATTTCTTTCCACTTTTTTAATATATCTTTTTTCAGACTGTTTGCCTCTATGGGGTCAAACTCTTTAAGGATCTTTATATCACTGAGTTTGGGAAGACCTGAGAGACTCGGCACGTCCTGTCGGGCCGGTCTCCGGTAAAACTGTTTGAATATTTCCCCCTCGGTCTGACGGCTGATCAGGTAATCAAAGAATTTCTTTGCTTCCACCGGATTGTGTCCGTTTTTGATAAGAGCGGCACCTTCAGGAGCAACAAAAGCACCATCCGCGGCATACACAATTCCCACATCCTTTGATCCACCGGCTATATAGCGATAGGCTGCGTATTCCATGGTAATACCGATTGGATACTCACCCGCCGCGACGCCCTTATAGATGAGGCTTGAACTGTCCAGTATCTTTGCATTGGTAATAAGTTTTTTAAGGCCATCCCAGCCATAGAGTTTATAGAGACCATAGACCTGAGCATAAGCGGAGCCCGATTTCTGGGGATTTGCCATAACGATCTTCCCCTTCCACTCAGGCTTGAAAAGATCCTTCCATGTTTCAGGTTTTTCGGATTCCTTCACAAGGGATTTGTTGTACATGATTATCATTACATGAGCGTTGCTGCTTGTCCAGCGATAATCCTTTTCCACATAATTTGTGGGAAGCACCCCGGCTTCCGGAGAATTATAAGCTTCAAAATATTCTTTTGCTCCATCGAGAACCGCGACGTCGCCACTCCAGAATATATCACAGAGGGGATTCGCCTTCTCGGCCTGTATCCTTTTCATGGCTGATCCTGTTCCCATTTTGACAGCCGACACCTTTATGCCGGTCTTTTCTTCAAACCCCTGACGTACCATGTCCTGCAATCCAGACGGATTGGATGAATACAGAACCACCTCGCCGGCCGCTGAAACTTGTACGGTCATCATCAATATTATGGTCACCGCTAACAGAAACTTCATTCCATGCCTTTTCATAAATATACATCCTTTCTAAGTGTGATGCGTTCGTAAAACTCTTTACAAGAAACCCCGTCAGTGGTATCTCTATAAACCAGCTATCGGGTTTTAACAAGGTTTTAATCCAGTTAACTTTTAAAAAAAGATTTGCGTGGTTGTTAGATTTGATTTTTCATTGATACTGTATTACTGAACTCGAACTATTTTATATCTTTTGCTGAGAGGAATTGAACATATTATGACAGGTAAAAAGACATCGTACCGAGATGCTGGTGTGGATATTGACAAGGCAGCTGCCTTTATTGACAGGATAAAACCGCTTATAAAGCCCACTCTACGCAAGGGAGCTGTCGGAGAAATAGGCAATTTCGGGGGTCTGTTCCATTTGGATCCCGAAAGATACAAAAACCCCCTGCTCGTTTCGACAACCGATGGAGTGGGCACGAAGCTCAAAATAGCCCTTATGCTGGACCGGCATACTACTATTGGCATTGACCTTGTCGCAATGAATGTGAACGATTTGATCGTTCAGGGAGCTGAGCCTCTCTTCTTCCTTGATTATATAGCCACAGGAAAACTGAGTGTTGAAACAAGTGTACAGGTAGTTGAAGGTATAGCAAAGGGGTGCATCGAAGCAGGATGCGCGCTTATAGGTGGAGAAACCGCCGAAATGCCGGGATTTTACAATGATGATGAATATGATCTGGCAGGCTTCTCTGTAGGCGTTGTTGAATATGACAACATTATTGACGGCTCCGGTATCAGAATAGGTGACAGCATTATAGGCCTGGCATCGAATGGAATTCACAGTAACGGGTATTCGCTTGTCCGAAAAGTGCTGTTTGAACAGTCCGGCCTTGATATTAATGATAAGGTAGAAGGCCTTGAAGATTCGATCGGCATGGAACTTCTCCGTCCAACAAAGATCTACGTAAAGCCCATTTTGAATCTCATAAAAAACTTCGATATAAGAGGAATAGCTCATATCACGGGTGGAGGGCTCACAGAAAACATCCCGAGAGTACTGCCGCAAGGCTGCGGGGCTGTTATAATCAGAGAAAATTGGAATCCACCCCCCATTTTCAAGATCATTCAGGATATGGGCGGCATTGTTGATTCAGAAATGCTCAGAGTATTCAACATGGGCATCGGGATGACAATCATCGTACCTGAAAAAGATTCGAGGGAGATTGTTGATCACCTGGAAAGGCTCGGAGAACAAGCATACATAATCGGTCATATCACAGACATGGGCAAAGACAGCCCGGCCGTACTGTTCGAGTAGAATGATGAAAAAGATAAATCTGGGAGTCCTTGTATCCGGCGGCGGCTCCAACCTGCAATCCATCATCGACAGCATCGAACTGGGGAACGTGGATGCGTCTATACGAGTGGTTATAAGCAATGTCCCCGGCGTTCGGGCACTGGAAAGGGCAAAACATCACCATATCCCCTCAGTTGTTATTGATCCTGAAAACTTCAGTACAAGAGAGGAATTTGACGAGGAGATAGTTGCCGTTTTAAAGGCTCATTGTGTGGATCTTGTCATCATGGCGGGTTTTATGAGGATACTTACCCCCGTTCTTTTAAGGGCCTTTCCCATGAAGATAATGAATATTCACCCGGCGCTGCTTCCCTCCTTTCAGGGTCTTCATGTCCAGAAACGGGCCTTTGACTACGGCGTGAAATTCTCCGGCTGCACGGTTCATTTCGCCGATGAAGGGGTCGATACCGGACCCATTATCATTCAGGCAGTTGTTCCCATTCATGACAACGATACGGCAGACACTCTCCAGAAGAGGATATTGAAAGAGGAACACAGAATCTATCCTCAGGCAATCCAGTTTTACGCGGAAGGAAGAGTTGAGATTGACGGGCGAAAGGTCCATATAAAAGACTCCTGCACGATGGAAACACCCTGTATGCACAACCCGCCTCTGGAAAAGTTTTAGTATGATTATTGTGAGCGCATGCCTGCTTGGATTCAAATGCAGATATGACGGGAAGAGTCGACCTGATGAAAATCTGCTTTCATCCGTTTCAAAAGAACTCTTTGTACCCGTCTGCCCGGAGCAACTCGGAGGTCTTCCGACACCACGTGCTCCTTCCGAGATAATCTCTGGGGATGGTTCCGACGTACTTGACGGGAGATCAAGGATTATTGATACCATCGGCAGGGACGTTACCGATTGTTTTCTGCGGGGCGCACACGAGGTAATGCGCATCGTGGAACTACTGGAGATATCAACGGCAATAATGAAAGAAAAGAGCCCATCCTGTGGCGTTTGCCATATAAAAAGAAGTGACTCGATCATTCGAGGATCAGGCGTCACATCGGCCCTTCTCACAAAAAGTGGCGTACGCGTTATATCGTCAGACAGGATTACAGCCGAGTTGGAAACCGGAACGTATTGATTATAAATCGGGTAATACTACTATGTATGATACCATTGTACTGGGGGACGATCCAAGCTCTCTGATAGCGGCTGTTACTCTGGCGAGCTATGGGAGGAAAGCCATACTCCTGACCATGGATGACACTCCGGACCTCTACACAGAATCGGGTTATACCTTCGATATTGATCCCCTTCCGTGGACCGGTTTGAACAGAGGGGGTGTCTTCAGACAGTTGCTTGCCCACCTGCTCATAACACAAGAAGATCACTGTCTGGATCCGGCCCTACAGATAATCTTCCCGAACCACAGGATAGATCTTTATAATGACACGCAGTCATACTTGAAAGAAATGGAGCGTGAGTTTCCCGGGAACGTCTTGGAAATATTTAAATTTTACAAATCTATCGCGAAGAGCAGTTCCTTTGCATCGGAATTAATCGATCAGGATCTGCACTTTCAACCGGAAACCGTGTGGGATTATGTCAATCTTTTTAGAAACATGCCCGGCATTGTGCTGAAGAAAAGGGCTTTCACTGCACATCTAAGAAATATTCGGAAGGAACCTCAACTGGAAAAAGTACTGGAGGCACAGATTCTTCTTCTGTCAAATCTCGATCCGTACGGGATCAGCCCGATCTCCTTTGCGAGAACGCTTTCTCTGTCCTTGAATACATTTTTTTACCATGCCGGAGGCAAGCATCATCTTATAGCCAGGCTGAAGAAAAAATTTGAGGCGGATGGGGGGATTATAAAGAGGTGTTCCATCTCGACGCTCGACATGGAACGGGCTATCAAAGCCAACGTGAAAGTGGCGGGTGATGATATTCCGACTATCTATGGAAGAAATATAATAATAAGCACAAAATATGAAGATTTCGCCTCTCTACTGGCGGGAAACAATAAATTTTCGGCGCTCAAGAAAAGATATGATGAGATAATACCATCACTCTATCCATTCACTCTTCATCTTGGTGTGCAGGACAGATGTCTCCCGGAAAATATGGGGGTATATGTCGTTATTGTATCAGATGAAACCGGACCAGATGAAGATGGAAACCTCCTGTTTCTGGAAACAAGCGAACCGGGAGATACCCTTCGGGCGCCAGATGGAAAGCGAGCAATAAGCGTTACCACCTTTCTCAAAAATTCGCCATCAGAGTTGGACGATAATTCTCTCCAAAAGATCGCGGAAGGTATGCTGAATAATCTGAGGGTTTTTCTTCCCTTCATGGATGAAAATCTTGATTTTATGGACCTGGATAAATCGATAATAATATCGAGAAGCTGCGACCGAACCATCAACCATAAATACAGGGTAAAAGACCCTTTCATCGGCATGTCATTCCTGCCCAATAATACACCCCTGAAAAATGTATTTCTGTCAGGGGGTATGCTGATGCCCGGCCTTGGATTTGAAGGAGAAATTATGTCCGGAACGAACGCTGCGAAACTTGCGATAGGGGAAAATTAGACATGAAGAAAAAAACGCCCGACTTCGAAATTCAGCAACTGGGAGAGCCAACATTTCCATCACCTGTTGCATCAGGATACTTTACACCGGACAGCAAGCGCATCCTTTACAACCGGTACCTCGATACCCAGGATTCCACACAAACAGATAAAGGGGTCTCTCCGTCTATTGAAGTCGCCGGTCCGAGAAGGATGATATACTTCGATCCCTCAACGGTAAAAGCCGCTATCGTTACATGCGGCGGCCTGAGTCCGGGAATAAATGATGTAATAAGAGCGGTGGTGATGGGGCTTTACTACCGTTACGGCGTTAGAAACATCGCAGGTATACGATATGGTTTCCAGGGTCTTATTCCAAAATATCGTCACGAAGTGGTACGTTTGACGCCTGAAGTTGTCAAAGACCTACACACGCTGGGTGGGAGTGTTCTCTCATCGTCTCGTGGCGGACAGGATGTAGTCGAAATGGTTGATACGCTCTTCAGAATGAACATCAATATATTTTTCTGCATAGGCGGAGACGGCACAATGAAGGCGGCTGAACTTATCACAAAAGAGATCAACAGAAGAGGTCTGAAGATAAGCGTTATCGGTATACCCAAGACTATAGACAATGACCTGAATCTGATCGACAAAACCTTTGGATTTGATACGGCTATTTCCATGGTGGTTCATGCGATTCAATGCGCCCATGTGGAGGCTAAAGGTGCGCCTATGGGAATAGGCATGGTAAAGATAATGGGAAGAGAATCGGGTCATATCGTACTGAGCGCCGCTCTCGCGCAAAATGACGTCAATTTCGCATTAATCCCCGAGGTTCCATTTGATCTGGAGGGTGAAAAGGGCCTGTTCAATGTATTGGAAAAGCGCCTTCTGGAAAGAAAACATGCCGTCATACTTGTGGCAGAAGGCGCCGGGCAGGAACTGTTTGCCGATACCGATCCAAAGCAGACTGACGCGTCTGGGAATACCAGACTCCGAGATATAGGCATATACCTAAAGACAAGGATCGAAGAGTACTTTAAAAAGAGGGATATGGAGATCAACCTCAAATTTATCGACCCCAGTTATACCATACGAAGCGTTCCAGCCAACGCGAGTGACAGTATATACTGTGAGCTTCTTGGTCAACTTGCCATGCACGCCGGAATGGCAGGAAAGACGGGAATGGTGGTAGGTCTTTTCAATGGAGAATATGTCCACCTGCCGATCCAATCGGTGGCGTTCCGCAGAAAAGTAGATCCGGAAGGAAACATGTGGATGCGTGTCCTTGAAGCAACAGGACAACCGGTATCGATGAAGAATTAGAATCGCTCAGGTTCATGGCAGTGAAGGCATATGAATCCTGTGGATATGTCACCATGGCTCTGTGAACCTGAATAATATGAAGTAATAACAAAATAATACTTGCAAAAACCCTCGCTATAGTTTAGGTAGCAACCTGATTTTTTTTTGAAAGGAGTTTGTTATGTCTCGATTCTGTGAGATCTGCGGTAAAGGACCGGTGGTGGGAAACAGCGTAAGTCACGCGCACAACAAAACAAAGAGGGTATGGCACCCCAACCTTCAGAAGCTGCGAGTTGTGAATCCTAAGACAGGCTCAACAAAGAGAATGAAAGTCTGTACCCGATGCCTGCGTTCCGGCGCTGTCAAAAAAGCCATCTAACAATGTATGTATCCGTCTGACGGTTCAGGCGGATACAATCCAACCCGTTGTATGTAAAAACTACTCACCCAATATCATCTTTTTGAGACTCGAA
The DNA here is from genome assembly GCA_964579455.1 of uncultured Syntrophaceae bacterium. Taxonomy (GTDB): domain Bacteria; phylum Desulfobacterota; class Syntrophia; order Syntrophales; family UBA2210; genus UBA2210. Next base: position 11,037 of record CAZOHQ010000011.1, read on the forward strand.
ATACCTATCTTGAATGTCCCGGAATTTGTCCTGCCATATACGTTATACTCTTTATCAAGAACCAGCTCATCCTTGTTATTGTTTTTCAGAAGGATGAAACCTTTCAGTTCTCCCTCTTGTAAGAAAAATGTGACGCTTTTAATCTCTTCAAAAGGAATCGTGTAGGTCCCCTTCCCTTTTACCCCTTCAATAAAGGTTTTTCCCTCCATGCTTACATCGGTACACGCGGTAACGACATCCATCTGATCGACAAAGGTGGCGCTGAACTTCTTTTCAGTGACGGGAATCTTGTCCGGAGAATCATCACCTGTCATAGAGCCCATGCCCAGCATAAAAGGGGCACACAGCATGATCAGCAAACACATGTATACTCTTTTCATTATCTTTCTCCTTCACCAATCTCATAGATATCTATTTCTTTTTTTAACGCGTTGAGTATCCCTTCAACATCAGAGGCAAAATCGGGTACTATGGAAAGCCGGACCACCGACTCACTTCTATCGATGGTCGTGACAGTCGCGAGATTTTCATATCCCTCCAGAATATATTTGACATACGCAATATCCCTGCGCTGTAATCTCAGATCCCTTTGTATTACACCCTGTTCCTTCATGTCGTATGTCGTAACATCCGGCTTTTAAAACATCAAGAAATAAATCCCTCCTTGACTTGGTATGGTGCCTTGACTATATTCCGAATCTAATCCGTTCATGACAGGAAAAACATGTTGCCAATCACCTGCTGGAAATTTCCTAATACCAATGAAGGAGCACAATCCCTCCTGTCCGAAGAACTGGGAATCAGCTCTATTGTATCGCAGATATTGATCAACCGTGGCATAAAAACTCCAGATGAAGCCAAGAAGTTTCTCTTCCCTTCTCTGGAACAACTGCACAACCCTTTTCTGATGCAAGACATGCAAAGAGGTGTTGACCGGATCATTGAAGGAATCTCCAGGAACGAAAAATTTGTCATCTATGGCGATTATGATGCGGACGGCATTACATCCACCGTCATTCTCGTAAAATTTCTCAGGGAAATCCACGAAAATACGACTTATTATATCCCGGGACGGATTGAAGAGGGATATGGCCTCAGTAAAACAGCAATAGATACATTCAAGAGCGATGGAATAAAGCTTATCATAACGGTAGACTGCGGCATCTCTAACCATGAAGAGATAGCCTATGCAATCTCTTCGGGAATCGATGTTATAGTTACGGATCATCATGAGGTTCCCGATATCATTCCAGACTGCAGCGCTGTAATCAATCCCCACCGTAGCGATTGCCAGTTTCCCTTTAAATCTCTCGCCGGAGTCGGGGTTGCCTTTAATCTCCTGATCGCCCTCCGCGGAAAACTCCGCAATCTCGGGTTCTGGAAAGATAGAACGTATCCTAATCTCAGGGAATACCTGGACCTGGTTGCCATAGGGACCATAGGTGATATTGTGCCTTTGGTCGACGAAAACAGGATTCTCTCAAAGATAGGTCTGGGCGTGGTAAATAATACTGAAAGAGTCGGTCTCAAGGCGCTGATAACGATCAGCGATATGAGAGGAAGACCCGTCAGCTCCGAGTCGGCGGCATTCAGACTTATTCCCAGGATCAACGCTGCCGGCAGAATCGGATCCCCTGAAGACGCCGTTGAACTGCTCCTTACTGAAGATGAAGGACAGGCAGCAATGATTGCACAGCGCCTCGATTCATACAACAAAGACCGTCAGGTGATGGAGAAAACAATACTTGATGAAATACTTGAAGAGATAAACACAAGCATTGATATCAATAACACATACTCATTTGTATTTGCGTCTCACGAATGGCACCCGGGCATCATAGGCATCGTGGCATCAAAACTTGTCGACAGGTATTACAAACCGGCCATACTGATCAGTATTCAAGACGGGATCGGAAAAGGCTCAGGCAGAAGCATCGTCGAATTCAATCTGTATGGAGGGTTGGAGAAGAAGTGCTCTCCTCTGCTCATTTCATATGGCGGACACAGATACGCTGCCGGGATCACCATAAGAGAGGCGGATATAGAAAAATTCTCCCTAACACTGAACAAGGCGGTATATGAAGAGATCGGGGATAAAATGCTGGTTCCGGAAACTGCCATAGATGCCCTGTGCGATCTGGATGAAATAGATTACAACCTCGTTTCGCAAATTGAAATGCTGGCTCCTTTTGGGAGCATGAACCCCGAACCCATCCTCTGCGCAAAAGGTATACAGCTATCAAACCTTGCAACGGTCGGGAACAATCACCTGAAAATGAGTGCAAATGGAAATCATGCGCACTACGATACCATATGGTTCAATAGGGGACATCTTTCCACCCTTCTTTCCGGATCGACTGCCGATATCGCTTTTATTCCCCAGGTAAACCACTGGAACGGAATGAGCAGCATTCAGCTCAAGATGAAGGATGCGACAGTATCCCTGCCGGGAGACAGTGGGCACTGAATGCTATTACCGCCAACTCTACCTGATTCAGGCAATAGGTCACATAATCATACTGTAGTAAATTACGATTGACCGCCCATCGATAAGCTGGCAGAGTAACTTATCTTTCAATTTTCGGTGAGTAAAAGAAGGGTCATATATATCAAACAAGGAGCAGTTCAATATGGAAGGAAAGCGTGTCAAAAAAAGCAACATCGTCATGGCACAAAGGATGAATCCCCAGGACGCGAACCTGGCGGGAAACGTTCACGGCGGTGTCATAATGAAACTGATCGATACCGCGGCGGGTGCCGTAGGCGCGAGACATACGCGGAACAACGTCGTAACGGCGTCGATTGACCGTCTCGATTTTCATCATCCCGTCTTTATCGGTGAGCTTCTGACTATCAAGGCAGGCCTCAACATGGTGGGCCGAACCTCCATGGAAGTCGGCGTGAGAGTGGAAACTGAGAATCTCGTTACAGAAAAGATACGTCACACCGCCTCAGCGTACCTTACAATGGTCGCCCTTGGTCCGGATGGACGACCGATGGAAATTGCTCCGCTCATTCTGGAGACTGATGAAGAGATTCGCCGCAACCGGGAGGCAAAGTCACGGAGAAGTATGAGACTCGAAGAGCGGAAAAAGGAGAAGGCATGCCAGGAAAGCGAAGGCAACAGTGCCTGATCTCTGCTTGGATTAGGAAGAGATAACACCTAACGATTTAACAATTATTTAGTTTCTCTTCTGTGAAAAATATGTTATCTGTCCCTTGATTTTTGAATTGAACAGGGAGCGCATTCCCCTTCCCCGCTGCTTGTGGCGTGGTTAGCGAGCGAATAAAAATAAACATTTTCTTTAGCAATCGGAGATTCCCCGTAACTTGTTGCGGGGAGTTTCAATAGAGCAAAGTTGATTATAGAAATTCGTGGTAAATAAAGTTGGGTTTCTGATTGTCTCGAAGGTTTCCTATTTGACTCTATCCGGATGTGTTTTGATTTAGATCGTAAAATAGTTTTGTAATGCATGTCCAGAAACTGGATATCAGAAAACTCGCTCACTCATATATACTGATTTATATCTGCAGAGAATATGAAATAAGAAGCCCCATACAATTTGATTCTCTAAAGCAGATAGTAAGGATTCGCAGTGAATTTGGTACGTATACGGAGAAACATTCATCAAGCGTTGAATATAAAAATGGTAGAGGCAGCGCTATGTCTCTGCCATTTTTTATATTTTCAGGAGCAGTGACAGGAATTTTTATCTCATAGGCTGAAAGTTCATATGACCCCAGAAACTCATCGTCCAAAGCTTACTATCTGTTTTATCCTCGAATATTATTATCCTCACGTTGGCGGAGGGGAAATTCTCTTTCAAAAACTGGCTGAAGGCCTTGTGAAGGAGGGACATCGATGTGATGTGGTCACCTGCCGCATTCCCGGTACAAAGAGATTCGAGGTTGTCAATGGAGTACATATCCACCGAGTTCGAGTTCCCAGATTTGAGGACCGATATTGGTTTACCTTTATGAGCATTCCTTTGGCCTGGAAAATTGCCAAAAGGGCGGATATCATCCATACCATGTCATACAACGGTGCATTCCCTGCCTGGTTAATCGCCAGGATGCAGAAAAAACCAGCGGTGATTACGATTCACGAGGTGCTGGGGGAAAAGTGGATGGAGTTAAACTTCAACTTTCTGGCCGCTTTTTTGTGCAGGTTAATTGAAAATGTGATTCTCCACCTTTCTTACGATGGCTATTCCTGTATTTCCAAAAGTAACATGAATGATCTTACAGATTGGGGAATAGATTCTAAAAAGGTATTTCTGGCCTATCCCGGTATAGATAATCAATTATTCGAACAAAAAACAGATGATAAAGTAAAAAAGATACGCAAAAAGTTAGGGATTAAAAGCTCAACCTTTCTATACTCCTATTACGGCCGGCCGGGAATGATTAAGGGGCTTGAATATCTGATCC
>CAZOHQ010000012.1:0-9197 GCA_964579455.1 uncultured Syntrophaceae bacterium
TCTTAGCTCAAACAGGGGCCGGATAATATCGCCGCCCTGATATCTACCTCCGGCACAACGGGTGACCCCAAAGTCGTTCTGCTGTCGCATGGAAACCTCACGAGCAATTCGCACGCGGGGCGCAAGATGTATCCGGAACTGATGGTCAGTACCGGAGTAAGCCTTTCCATTCTTCCATGGGCTCATTCCTATGGTCAGACAGCCGAGCTGTACACCATGATCTACCTCGGAGGGGCTATGGGGATTATGGGGAATGTGAAGACACTTGCCGGCGACATCGCCAAGGTAAAACCAACCTGGCTTATAGCGGTTCCCCGTGTTTTCAATAAAATTTACGATGGACTCTGGGCGAAAATGAACGCGGCGGGCGGTCTTCCAAAAAAGCTGTTTGTTCTGGGTGTGGAAAGCGCAAAGAAGAGGCGTGAACTGGCCGTTAAGGGAAAATCGGATTTCATTACCAATCTCAAGTTCAAGATCGCGGACAAGATAGTATTCCAGAAGATCCGAAACGGACTTGGGGGACGTCTCATGGGGGCCATGACGGCAAGCGCGATGATGAATCCGGAGATAGCCCACTTTTTCTTTGATATAGGGATACCATTGTATGACTGTTATGGTATGAGTGAGACTTCGCCTGCGGTCACCATGAATTCTTCCGTGGATTATAAGCTTGGAACGGTGGGCAAGCCGATTGAGAATGTGCGGGTTGTGATTGATACAGCTCTTGGAGACGAGAAACTGGGTGACGGCGAGATTGTGGTCTATGGTCCCAATATAATGAAGGGATATCACAATAAACCGGAGCAGACCAGAGAGGTCATGACTGAAGACGGTGGCATGAGAACCGGTGATCGTGGCAGGCTGGATGAAGATGGATTCCTGCACATCACGGGAAGGATCAAAGAGCAGTTCAAACTGGAAAACGGAAAATTTGTGTTTCCTTCGTCCCTCGAAGAAGATATCTGCCTCGTTCCCTATGTAGAAAATGCAATGATTTATGGTGAGGGGAGGGCATACAATATCTGCATTGTGATACCTGACTTTCTGGTGCTGGAACGATATGCCCGGAGCAAGAATCTGCCCTCAGACCCTGAAAAATTGATTGAGATGGCGGAGATACGCGATCTTATCAGTGGCGAGATAGTCAAAGCCCTGCAGAATAAATATGGCGGGTATGAAATACCGAAGAAGTTTATCTATCTTACCGAGAACTTTTCTCTGGAGAACGGAACCCTCACACAGACGATGAAGCTCAAAAGGCGTGTTGTGCTTGAGAGATATCAGGGAGAGATAGACGCGCAGTATAAAAAATAAGGAGATTGGATTATGATTTTTAACGAAGAGTTCGAGACGCTGCCAAGGGAAGCCCTGGAGGCCCTTCAACTGAAGAGGCTCCAGCAGGTGGTCGGGCGTGTCTATCACACGGTGGGTTTCTATAAGAGGGCATTTGATGAAGCGGGCGTAACACCTGATGATATCAGAACACTTGATGACATAAGAAAGCTTCCCTTTACCATAAAACAGGATATTAGAGACAATTACCCCTTTGGCCTGTTTACCGTGCCTATGAGCAATATTGTGAGGCTTCATGCGTCGTCGGGAACTACCGGTAAGCCCACGGTTGTGGGATATACGCAGAGAGATATAGAAACATGGTCGCGTTTGATGGCACGGTCGCTGGTGGCGGCCGGTCTCACGAAGAATGACATTATACACAATGCTTACGGCTATGGTTTATTCACGGGCGGGCTTGGTGTCCATTACGGAGTCGAGAGACTCGGTGCAAGCGTGATTCCCATGTCAGGCGGGAGTACAAAGAAGCAGATAATGATACTGCAGGACTTCGGTCCGACGGCAATCTGCTGCACCCCATCATACGCCCTCTACCTTGCGGAGTGCGGAGAAGATATGGGTGTGGATATGCGGTCCCTCAATCTGAGGGTGGGAATCCTTGGCGCCGAGCCGTGGAGTGAGAAGATGAGGACGGAGATAGAAGACAGACTGGGGATTAGGGCGCTTGATATATACGGTCTTTCGGAAATTATAGGTCCCGGTGTTGCGATGGAATGCGCGGAGGGACGAAATGGTCTGCATGTCTTTGAAGATCACTTCATCGTGGAGACGATCAATCCCGAGACAGGGGAAACTGTTCCCAATGGTGAGCCGGGTGAGCTGGTCTTTACCACTCTCACCAAGGAGGCATTCCCATTGATCAGGTACAGGACGAGGGATATGTCCAGACTGATGGTCGAGCCGTGCAGGTGCGGCAGGACTCATGTGCGGATGGAGCGCGTATCCGGGCGTAGCGATGATATGCTGATCATACGGGGCGTGAATGTATTCCCCTCCCAGATAGAGAGCGTTCTCCTCGGAATAGAAGGGCTTGAACCGCATTATGAACTTATTGTGGACCGGGATGGCTCACTGGATACTCTGGAGATACATGTTGAGATGAGTGAAGATCTATTCTCCGATGAGATCAAGACCCTACAGAATATCGAGAGGCGCATAACAAAGGATATAAAGGATTATCTTGGTGTTACCGCGAAGGTAAAACTGGTTGGATCCAAGAGCCTGAAACGGTTCGAAGGAAAGGCACAGAGGGTTGTGGATAGAAGAGAAATCTGACGACAGGAAGGGAGCGTTGGTTATGAAGGTAGAACAAATTTCCATATTTCTGGAGAATAAGCCCGGCGGGCTCGAACATGTGACCAGAGTGCTGACGGATGCGGATATCAATATCAGGGCACTGTCCCTTGCCGATACATCGGACTTTGGCATCCTGAGGCTTATTCTGAATGACATAGATACGGCGGAAAAGGCCCTTCAGGGGGAGGGTTTCACGGTGAAGCGATCGCATGTCGTGGCAGTGGAAATCCCCGATCGTCCGGGGGGTATGCTCAGCATCTCGAAGATCCTGTCGGAACATAATATCAATGTCGAATATGCTTACGCGTTTGTAGAGAGAAGCGGCGAGAACGCGATAATTATATTCCGGTTTGATGATATCGACGCTGGAATAGATGTGCTTCTGAAGAACGGATTCACTGTGTTGCCCGGTGAAAAGATATACCGCTTATAGGAGGGGAATCATTCCCTATTCCAGACTCTTCTGCTGCTGCGTGGCCAGGGCGTTGGTTATGCGGTCTATGATAATTGCCAGGAAGACGATGCATAGTCCGGCCTCGAAACCGCGCCCTACTTCGATCCGATTGATTGCCAGAAGCACTTCTAGGCCGAGACCCCGTGCCCCTATCATGGAGGCTATGACCACCATGGCGAGAGCCATCATGGTTGTCTGATTGATTCCGACCATAATGGACGGAACCGCGAGAGGTATCTGGACATCGAACAGTATCTGTCTCGGACTTGCCCCGAACGCCCGTGCCGCCTCTATGGTGTCTTGCGATACCTGTCGTATCCCCACATTGGTGAGGCGTATGACAGGCGGGACCGCGTAGATAAGTGTGGCGAACAGGCCGGGCACTTTCCCCAGACCGAAGAGCATCAGCGCCGGGATGAGATACACGAAGCTGGGCATGGTCTGCATGGCGTCTAATACGGGTCTGATGATTGCTTCCGTAAGATCACTCTTGGCCATAAGGATGCCGATGGGGATTCCCACGGCCAGAGAGACTACAACCGCCGATGTTGTGAGCGCGAGAGTCATCATGGCGAGTTTCCAGTAACCGAAGCTCCCAATAAACACCAGCAGCAGGGCCATTACAACACCCATCGTCCACTTACGCATGATCCGCCACGCCAGAATTCCGACGAACAGGACTATAAACCACCAGGGTACCCAGAGGAAGAAGCGTTCGATGTTCAAGAGTATTATCAAAAAGACATGGCCTATAGCGTCGAACACAACGGAAAAGTTAGCCAGGATCCAGTCCATGAATCTGTCAATCCAATCCGCGAGGGGAATATTCAGAAATCGGGGAAACTCATTCACCGGTGTCGGCCTCCTTATTTTGTGTCATACTTTCAAATATTGAACTGATCTGTATCTCACCCATGAATTTCCCATCTTCGTCAACGACGGCGATAGGGTAATCCGCCTCAGCGGCAATCGGGAACAGCTCCTCCAGAATTACATCGGGAGCGGTTGTCGGCGGGTCCGGTTCAAAGGCATCTTCCGGAAAGGAACCGTTATTTTGTATAACCGCCTTAAGGCGCTTCAGAGTAACCAGTCCGATGAGTTGTCTGCGGTGACGGCTTACCATAAAGGCATAGTCCTCTTTTATGTCCTTCAGGGTGCGAAGCGCCGCCTTCGGCCCCTGCCATTCATACAGGAGGGCCTCCGGCTGGTCCATGATCCCCCCGGCTGTCAGTACCTTCGCGGGAGACGCGTCCTGCACAAATTCTCGCACATAGTCGTCGGCGGGGGATGTAATAACATCTTCCGGAACGCCAATCTGCACGATCTTTCCGTCTCTCATGATAGCGATTCGGTCTCCCAGCTTCAGGGCCTCATGTAAATCGTGGGTTACAAATATAATCGTCTTCTGAACCCTGTCCTGAAGTTCGATAAGCTCATCCTGCATCTCCCGGCGGATAAGCGGATCCAGTCCGCTGAAGGGTTCATCCATGAGAAGAATCTCGGGATTTATGGCCAGTGCCCTGGCGATTCCGACTCGCTGCTGCATCCCCCCGCTGAGGGCTGAGGGGTGGTAGTTTTCCCATCCCTTCAGCCCCACTGTTTCGATGGCCTCCTGGGCACTGGCGTGACTTTCCTCTTTTGAAACGCCCCGTACCTTGAGGCCGTAGGCCACATTGTCAAGGACGGTTCTGTGGGGAAACAGGCCGAAATACTGAAAAACCATGCCTGTCGTGTGCCGGCGAAAATCCATAAGCCGCTTTTTGCTGTACGTGAGGATATCTTCTCCATTTACTTCGATACTGCCGCTTGTGGAGTCGATCAGACGCAACAGCATTCGAATCAGCGTGGATTTTCCGCTGCCGGAGAGACCCATGATGACAAAGAACTCGCCTCTGGCTACACTGAAAGAGACGTCTCTGACCGCCATCACATTGCCTGTTTTCTCCAGTATGGTCTCTTTGGATTCAAAACGAAGATCGGATTTGAGGATCTCCTGGGCCTTTTCACCAAAGATCTTCCACAGGCCATTGACCTCTACGCAGATTTCTTCGGCTTGATCTGCCTGATTATTATATGCCAATTTTGTGCCTCTCTATTTTAGTGCAGCCTTGACTTTCGCGGCTACGTCGGCGGAAATCCATTTTGTCCACACGTCAGCTCTATTTTTGAGGAACCAGACTGCGCCGTCTTCGGTGCTTCCCTTAGTATCCTGCATATAGGCAAGGACCTTGTTGACCATCGCAGTGGTCGTTTCATATTTCCGCAACATCTCCACGACATCAGGAGCGTCCTTGGAGAGCCTCGTATTAACAAGGATGTTTATCTCGACAGCCCCGTAGGTACACCCCTTGTCTTTGTCCCACACCTTCTGGTCAAATGCCGGTTCTTCCAGGCGTGTCATGTCGAATTTTCCCAGAACCCATGTGGGTTCCCAGTAGTAGCCTACCCATGGTTTTCCTTTTTTGAACGCTGCCGCCATAGAACCGCTCAGCGCCGCATCCGAACCCGTGATAAAATCGTTATAATATTTGTCCAGGCCGTAGGTCTTGAGCTTGGTGGAATTAACCTTTGTACAGCCCCAGCCCGGAATGGAGTTGTAAAAGCGACCCTTGGTTGGAACCTCTGGATCCTTGAATAGTTTCCAGTACTTGGGTAAATCAGAAACGGATTTCAGATCCGGGGCCATCGGTTTGATTCCCCGTTTCGCATCCCCTTTGATGACGTAGGTAGGAACCAGCCATCCCTGCCAGTTGTCGGCGAAATTGCTTCCGAGATCGGCCACATTGCCCGATTTGATCATTTTATCATAGAGTTCCTGTATATTCTCGGTCCAGGATTCCATATTGACATCCACATCACCTTCCATCAGGGCGGTATTGAGCATGATGGTGTCTCCTGAAGTGTAGTCTAAATCGTAGCCCATCCCATGCTTGACGATAAACCCGGCTATTCGGTTATGGACCTGAGCGCTGTCCCAGCTGAAATCACAAAAACGTATGGTGTCCTTTGCCGCGGAAGCAACAATCGGCAGCACAATAAGCGACATGCATACTAATAAAATAATGAATCTAATATGATAGCTGTTCTTTCTTTTCATGTTACACCTCCGTGTTTTTTGGGTTGTTAGAAAATTAAACGCCGAATAAGATTTGTTGCACTTCGATATGCTTGCGGGTTGAAACTTTGGAGATTGAGGCGAGAGTCATGTACGGACAAACTGGCCGATACATGAGTATGTCACGAGGAACTCAGGTAAATAGATGACTGATCAATTTGGCTTTTTTCTTGATGGATTTCATAATCGACCCTCCGAGTGATTACTGTTCTAATAAAGCATATCAGGCCTTTCATGTCAACCCTTGAAGGGAATAATATTATTAACCATCCGATAATAAAAGGATTTACGAATTAACCTGACCCGGTTTTCCAGCTTTTGAAAACAATTTTCTGAAGAGCGGAATTGCCATGCGAATGTCAGGGATGCTCTTCCGGGCAGCCTTTTCCCCCTCTGCTATCAGGTTTCCGGCGTGGGAAAAGACGGACCAGTGAAGATTGCCGACATCGGGGCGGATCACGACATCCGCCGATGCGATTTCGTAGTTTGTCAGATGGTATGATGTTATATCGGCGGCCCTGTCAGAAATCTCCTGCGCGGTTTCGAGCTCTTCATCAGAGAAGATGCCCCGTGTAATATTAACGGCAATTACAATATCCGCTCCTTCCTCTCTCGTGGCATTTACCGGGACCAGGGAGATGATGCCTCCATCCGACAGCAGCATTTCCGCCGTTTGTCTGGGCTCTATCGCTCCGGGGACAGCGCTGCTGATCATGACGGCCTCTCGCAGAGGTCCTTCGGAAAAGATAACCTGTTCCCCGCTTATCAGATCTGTAGTGACGGTCCTGAAGGGGATACGGGTATTCTGGATCAGTATATCAGGTATGAAGAAATCGATCATGGACTGAAACTCTTCGGTGGAGAGTATCCCCGGCTTGAACATGGCCTGCAGGAGCAGGAACTTGTTCTGTAGAAAACCCTGTATTTTCTGCCTGAGGGAGGCGTGTTCTCCATCATGCGCCTTTTCTATAGTTCTGATTGCGGAAGATTGATATTCTAGGCTGTTCAGATACTCATCTATCTTCCGTTCCATTTCCTCCGGGGTTGTTCCACTGGCGTATGCGCCCCCGATCAGTGCACCACTGCTGGTGCCCACTATGATATCTATGGGGATCTTTTCTTCCTCGATCACCCTGAGTACACCTATATGCGCGAACCCTCTGGCGCCACCTCCGCCGAGGGCGAGGCCGATACGTTTACTTCTCCATCCCATGAGTTCTGTCCCCTTATTTTCAAACTTTCTTGCTGACGGAACGTGATGTGTTTCCTTACGCAGCATATGTCGGGAGACCTTTACAGGGTATGCAAAGGTCTCGTCCGATAAAACGGTGCACTATCTATAAGGTGTTGTTTGACGAATGTCAAATACTGAGCGGTGGGTTCGTAAAAGAGTCGATTCTCTGTGTTTGAAAACAGCATGTGTCTGGAAAAGCTTTGACATTTAGGTGTGTATAAAATATAAATTATCGAAAAGTATGCTCACCAAGGGATCACGATGGAAATACAGGATGTCTTCCAACAGTATGTGGATGATATGAATGCGGTTGAAGACCTTATTGAGGCACGCAGGTACTCTTATGCACACCTCATCCCCGAGATTACCGATCATGTAGTTAAAAGCGGCGGCAAGAGGCTGAGGCCTCTTCTGCTTATCATATCGTCAGACCTCTGTGGTTACAGAGGTGATAGACGGTTTCCTCTGGCATCGGTAATGGAGTTTATACATACGGCGTCTCTCCTCCATGATGATGTGATCGATCATGCCACAATCAGGAGAGGTAAACCTTCGGCGAACAATATTTGGGGAAATTCCGCGAGTGTTCTTGTGGGAGATTATCTGTACTCAAGCTCTTTCGGTATACTGGCTGAAGATGGAGATCAAACCGTTCAGAAACTCCTTGCAACCACTACCTCATCCATGGCTGAAGGAGAGATAATCCAATTGGAGAAATGTGGCGATATCAATGCCACCGAAAAAGAATATTTCTCCGTTATTGAAAAAAAGACAGCTATTCTTATCTCCGCGGCATGTGCCATCGGCGCGATTCTAGCAAAGGCTCCTGAATTAGAAATCGAGGCACTGACCAAGTTCGGGATGAGATTGGGGACGGCCTTTCAGCTAACCGATGACACACTCGATTACGTGGCACGTGAAGATGAGCTCGGTAAGACTATAGGCATGGACCTCAAGGAGGGTAAGATAACCCTTCCTCTTATCAGGACATTTAAGGAGTGCGATTCGGATGAGAAGAAGATTATAGAAAAAGCTGTGGAAAATACAGAGGAAGACTATATTAAAGAAACTACCTTCCTCATCAATAAATACGACGGGATACAATATTCCCTTGATAAGGCCGACAGGCTTATCGAAGAAGGCAAGGCGTTTCTCGAGATATTTGGAGATTCGACGCCCAAAGATGCACTCCTTACCATATCTGATTATGTTGTTGAAAGAAAATCATAATGAAAAATGGAGGCAGTGTCTGTGCCGATTTATGAGTTTGAGGGTAAAATACCGAACGTCTCACCGGAGGCGTTTGTTCATCCCGAGGCTGTCCTGATAGGAGATGTCGTTATAGAGAAACGATGTTTCATAGGACCGGGGGCGGTGATCAGGGCGGACACAGGGCCGGTGATTATACGGGAAGGTACAAATGTTCAGGATAATGTGGTAATCCACGTGGATGTCGGTTTAGAGGTTATCATTGAGAAAGATGTAATAGTGGGTCATAGTGCTATCCTCCACGATGTCCATATCGAACCGGGATGCGTCATAGGTATGGGCGCTATCCTTTTGTCCGGGGCTACATGCGGAGAGGGATCTTGTGTAGGAGCCGGTTCAATGGTTCCCGGCCGCATGCATATTCCCTCCGGCAAGCTTGCCGCCGGCAATCCCGCGAAGATTATCAAGGATATAACCTCCGAACAGGCTTCATATGCCAGAGAAGGGGTACAGTTCTATAGTGATCTTGCCGACAG
>CAZOHQ010000012.1:9297-15289 GCA_964579455.1 uncultured Syntrophaceae bacterium
CCGATTGATAGAGTCTATTTTTGGTGATGTGGGGGTTGTGTGGCTGTTCGAGAGAGGTGCCCCTTTGATTGTTTGCGTACAGCTTCCACGAAAAGATGTGCCAACCACCGAAATACTCAGAGAGAACTACCCGGATATCACAGAAGGTCTGCATACAAACCTGGGGGAGACCTGTGAATACATCGGCGCTTTCCTTGAGGGTACGTGTGTCAACTTTCCGATGAACTGTGTGAGAATGGACCAGTGCCGTGATTTCCAGAGGAGAGTATTGCTTGAAACAATTCGAATACCCAGGGGGAGCGTAACCTCTTACGGAGACCTGGCAAAAAAGATCTCTGCGCCGGGGGCCGCGAGGGCGGTTGGTTCGGCGCTCGCAAAGAATCCTTTTCCCCTCATCATTCCGTGTCACAGGGTGGTAAAATCAGACGGGTCTGTCGGACAATTTGGAGGCGGAACTGAGTTCAAAAAGGCCCTCTTGCGTCTGGAGGGTGTACAGATAGATGACAGGGGGAGGATAGCCTCCGCCTTTTTCCGGTAAGGATCTATTTCTTATTTTGATACCGCCATATTGTCGCGGTGGATGATTTCATCGTACGGTTTATCCCCCAGAACCTGCTCAATCCTGGAAGTCTTGAGACCCTTTACCCGGTCTATGTCCTTCGAGCTGTAATTGACAAGTCCCTTGGCGATTGAAACGCCATTCACATCCACGCATGTCACGGGATCACCTACGTGAAAATCACCCTCGACTCTGACGATACCCGAAGGGAGAAGACTCCTGCCATGATTTATTATGGCGTCTTTGGCTCCGCTGTCGATGAAGATCTTTCCTCTGGAACGCAGAGTAAAGGCTATCCAGAACTTTTTACTTTTCAGGTGCTGTGCCATGGGCAGGAACAGAGTTCCTGTCTCCCTGCCCGAGAGTATGTCGCTCAGTATACCGGTCTTCTTACCATGGGCTATGATGCAGGGGATGCCGAATGCGGTCACCTTTCGGGCCGCGATGATCTTACTTTTCATTCCACCCATGCCCACGGTATCCGGTTCGGATGAGGCGGCCGCTTCTATCTCGGCGGTTATCTCTGTGACCAGGGAGATCAGCCGGGATTTTTCCGGTCCCCTCGGATCCCTGTCATACAGTCCCTCGGTGTTGGTCAGATTTATCAGGATGTTGGCTCCCGTGATATTCGCCATCATGGCGGCGAGATTGTCGTTGTCGCCGAACTTAAGTTCATCCACGGAGACCGAGTCATTCTCATTTATAATGGGGACAACACCCCATTCCGTGAGGGTTGAAAGGGTATTGCGTATATTGAGAAATCTCTGCCTGTCGGTGAGATCGTTCATGGTGAGCAGTATCTGCGCGGTCATCAGCCCGTGCCTGCCGAAGGCATTGGAGTAAACTCGCATCAGTCTTCCCTGTCCGACGGCAGCGGCCGCCTGTTTATGGGGGAGACTCTTGAGCTTTTCCGTGAAACCCATCCTGTTCATGCCGGATGCAACGGCCCCTGAGGAAACAATGACGAAGTGGAATCCCTTTTTCGAATACTCGGATATTTCATCAACAAGATGTTCAACTATATCGAGATCAAGGCCGTCCTGTCCCGTCAGTACGCCGCTCCCTATCTTGACGAGTATCCGCTTCGCACCTTTTAGTATGCTGGCCCTTTCTTCAGACATCCCTTCTCTGTGCCCCCTCTCTGTTCTTTACCCCGGTTCTTGTGGACCTGAATAGTCATCCAGCTTTTGAGAGATTTCCCTTATCAGCGCTTTTATCCCTTCCCCCGTAACGGCCGAAATCGGGAAGACGCGGATGCCCCTGTCACTGAAAATGTCCACCTGTTCTTTCAGCCGTTCTCTTGTTACGGTAAGGTCGATCTTGTTTATAACCACTATCTGGGGTTTCTCCCGCACCGCGGAGCTGAATGACGCCAGTTCGTTGTTTATGGTTTCAAAATCATCCCATGCTCCGGTAAAGGGATCCTTCGATATGTCGATGATATGGAGCAGTATGGACGTTCTTTCTATATGGCGCAGAAATTTCTGGCCCAGGCCCGCGCCCAGATGAGCGCCTTCTATAAGGCCTGGTATATCCGCGATGACAAATGTCCTGTAATCTCCAATATTGACCACTCCAAGATTAGGTTTCAGTGTGGTAAAGGGGTAATCCGCTATCTTGGGCCGTGCTGCTGACACGCTTGATATAAGCGTTGATTTGCCCACATTCGGAAAGCCTACGGTGCCTACATCGGCGATAAGCTTGAGTTCAAGGCTGACCGTTTTTTCCTCTCCCGGAAGGCCATCCTGCGCATAGCGAGGCGCCCTGTTTGTGGAGGTCTTGAATCTGGAGTTTCCCTTACCCCCGATTCCTCCCCGTGCGATAATTGCCCTCTGTCCGTCTTCGGTCATATCCGCCAGCAGTTCGCCCGTCTCCATGTCCCTGATGACTGTACCCACAGGGACAACGATCTCCACATCGCTGCTGTTTCTGCCTGTCCGATTGCCGCCCTCTCCCGGTCCTCCCCGCTTTGCCACATGATGCTGGTTGAACTTCATGTCCAGGAGTGTTCTATGACTGCGGGATGCAACGGCGATGATATCCCCCCCCTTGCCGCCATCTCCTCCATCGGGACCTCCGCGGGGAACATACTTTTCCCTCCTGAAGCTTACGCAACCCTGTCCGCCGGCGCCGGATTTTATATATATCTTTGCTTCGTCAACAAATCTCATGGGAAATCCAATCAGTACCCATCCTGAAATGAAAAAGGATCATTCCCGGATGAAAACAAAAAAGGTGTTAGCCTGCTGGCACTAACACCTTCTTTAAATTATTACTTCAGTAGGGGACAAGAAGAGAGAACTTCAGGAGGCGTACACGCTCACCTTCTTTCTGTCTCTGTCTTTCCTTTCGAACTTCACCGTCCCGTCAATTTTGGAAAAGAGGGTGTAATCCTTGCCCAGCCCGACATTGTTCCCCGGATGTATCTTTGTTCCCAGCTGACGCGTTATAATAGAACCTGCAGACACGAGCTGTCCACCGTATACCTTCACTCCGCGTCTCTGTGACTGGCTGTCTCTTCCATTACGCGAACTTCCCTGGCCTTTTTTGTGAGCCATTTAACTATCCTCCATTAAACAACAATTTCTTTGATCTTCAGATTTGTCAGGTCCTGCCGGTGTCCTGTCTTTTTGCTGTATCCCTTTCGCCGCTTCATCTTAAATACGACGATCTTGGGACCCCTGATCTGAGCGATAATCTCGCCGACGACCTTTGCCCCTTCAACAAATGGTGCACCCACCCTGACATCTTCATCTTTAGAAACCAGTAGCACCTCGTCGAAAGAAACCGTGTCGCCCGTGTCACCCTCAATCTTTTCAAAGCTCAGGATCTCTCCCTCTGAGACTTTGTATTGTTTCCCGCCGGTCTTTATAACTGCGTACATAGTTCAAATCCTCATCAAGTTAAATTGGAATCGCTTATTATAAGAATATCGAGCCGTTTGTCAATAAATAAATGACCGATTCAGAATTTTCCGTAACGACTACTCTTTTTAAAGCTCATACAGAGGAACAGATATACTAATACAGGCGCAAGATCAACAAATATATGGAGATTTGTCTGCCCTTTTGTGCTATAGCGAAGGTAACAGGCTGTTCTTAAAGGAGATAGAGGCGGATAAGGGGGATTAGTTTTGGGGGATCTTGATGCCCCATCTTTTCGAGACTTATATAGATTTACTACTGCATGCGCTCCATTATCCCGTGGCTGACGGGAAGATTTTAACTTACATACAGAGACGAAGGAGGATGAGCTATGGGTATTAAAAAGAAATGGTGTTTATTAATCTGCTTTATTGTCATGTCTGTAATGCTTGTGTCGACGGGGTTTGCCTATGCCGGTAAGATAACGAGTTTTTCAGCAGACCAGGTGAACATCGCACCCGACGGTAAGATTCAGAACAGTGGTAAGATGTATGTGACCCCTGATAAGATTCGAATGGATATGTCCTCCCCGCAAGGCAAAGGCAATATGATAATGATTATGCGCAGGGACAACAATCTGTATTGGATGCTGAATCCAGGCGAAAAGAGATATTTTGAACGGCCCTTAAATGAGAAAGAATGGGAAAAGATGGCCAAGGGTGCGATCAAGTCAAAGACCGAAAAAAATCTGGGGACCGAAACGATCAATGGGTATACATGTCAAAAGAAGGAAGTTGAAATGGTTGTTGAAATCCTGGGGTTTAAGAACAAAAGCCGCTCTACCGTCTGGATTTCCGAGAAACTGGATCTGCCCATTCGAACCAGGACAGAGGACGGGCATGTCACAGAGATGAGAAACATCAAGAAGGGACGTCAGTCCAAGAAACTCTTTGAAGTTCCCGGCGATTATACAAAGGTTGGAAATATGATGGAAACCTTTGCCGGGGCCGATAAGGGGGAACAAGAAGAAAAGGAAGAAGGCAGCGGTGGATTTTCTTTGCCGAAGGACCTGAAAGACAAGCTGAAGGGGCTCAAACTTCCCTTTGGTGACTGAGGTTTGGTCTTGTGTGGTTATCCGGATAAAGCGTTTTTCAGATGCCGTAAAATCTCATTTATAATCTTCAAAGATAATCTGAACTTAAGACCAACCCGAAAGGGTTGGTCTCAAAGCTTTACTTAACATTTATTAAAATAACGGGTAGGGGCGACTTCAGTCGCCCATGATAATGATGGGAGGTTAAAACCTCCCCTACCCATACAGTAGAAACACAGATCGGTGTTTGATGTTTGAGCAGCCGTGCTGCACGTTATCTTCCATTATAATGCCGATGTGTCGGCTAAGTGGAGCTTTTGACGAGAACATCATCGTTGCCTGTCTTGGAACAGTGGTCGCTACTGCCGTCAGGCAGAAGATACATAGTTGCCACTTGAAAATCTTACCGAAGTATTGCTTAAATATTCCTTGACATGAGATCGTAATGGAGTTAGTAACTTATACGTTTGATCTTTAACGTATCATGTATCATATCTGCTTCTGAACAGTTGTTCCCCGGGGGGGATTATGGTCTGATCATCTAAAACCCTGTTTCTCGTTAAGAGAGGCGGGGCTTTTTTTTGAGGGCCGGGTTGATCAATGAGACACCGTTTTCAATGTACCACAGAGGGGGAAGAGATGATAAAAACTGGGAAGATACTGCTGTTTACACTGTTGCTGCTGTTTATGGTGTGCGGGGCATCACTTGCCGACCCGATGCCTGATACCGGTCAGACTACCTGTTATGACGATGTGGGGAATGTCATTACCTGCCCACAGCCCGGCGAACCTTTCTACGGCCAGGACGCCCAGTATGCGGGGCCGGCCCGGTCGTACACCAAGCTGGGGTACAATGGGGTCGAACTGCCGGATACCGCCACGCAGGCCGGCGGGTGGATCATGACCCGCGACAACGTTACCGATTTGATGTGGGAAATCAAGACCGACGACGGGTCGATTCATGATAAAGACGACCAGTATACCTGGTACGACAGCAATCAGTCTACCAACGGGGGGGATGCCGGGACCCAGGGAAACGGGACCGACACGGAGGATTTCATCATCGCTCTTAATGCCGAACCAGCCTTCGGCGGCATGTCCTATTCCGACTGGCGGATGCCGACCATCAAGGAGCTGTCCTCGCTGGTCAACAGCGGTAATTCCTCTTCGGCCATCGACACAACCTGGTTCCCCCATACGATGTCGTCGTCGTCCCACTATTGGTCGTCTACTACCTCCGCCGGCTTTACGAGCTACTCGTGGTTTGTGATGTTCGCCAGCGGCTACGTTTACCACAGCATTAAGTCCTCCAACTATTATGTGCGCGCCGTTCGTGGGGGACAGTCTGGGGTATTGGATAATTTGGTTGATAACCAAAACGGTACAGTAACAGACACGGAAACCGGGTTGATGTGGAAGATGGAAACCGAACCGGGAACATATACGTGGGAGCAGGCACTTTCGCGGTGCGAAAAC
>CAZOHQ010000013.1:0-15140 GCA_964579455.1 uncultured Syntrophaceae bacterium
GGCACTAGTTTCTTTTGCTCTTGGCTCGCTTTGGTACAGTCCTTTAATGTTTGGTAAAACCTGGCAAAAAGCAGTAGATATTTCTGATGAAAAAATTAAAAACTCTAATATGTTTAAGACTTTTGGCTTTAGTTTTATTCTAATGATTATTATGGCTTTTGGTTTAGCTTTGCTTTTTAATGGTCACGGAAATAATGAAAATAATTGGTTATCTGGTTTAATTCATGGGGTTTTTGTTGGAATCTTTTTTGTTGCCACTTCATATGGTGTAAATATGCTATATCAGCAAAAACCTTTAAAACTTTGGGCCATCGACGCAGGATACCAAATAATATTGCTGGGAATTATGGGAACAATTATTGGAGCATGGTAAAATAATAAAATATATTTTAAATACCTGATAGAAATCTATCAGGTTTATTTTTTATTTTTATAAAAAATCATTAAAACGAATAATTATGAAAAAATTTGTTGTAATTATCCTTATTATATCGTTGAGTCAATTGGGAATAGCACAAGAAAAAACACCTTACAAAATATATAATTCTAAAGGAGAAATTGTTACGTACGGGCATATGCTAAAATCCGCTACAAAAGCTAATATCATCTTTTTTGGAGAATTACACAATAATGCTATTGCCCACTGGTTGCAATACGAGTTAAGTTTTGATTTGTTAAAATCTGGCGACCTTACTTTTGGAGCTGAAATGTTTGAAGCAGATAATCAAGATGAACTTAATCTTTATTTAGAAAGTAAGATAGATGCAAAAGCTTTGTTTTTACTGTATGGGTAGGGGAGGTTTTAACCTCCCTTCACTGTCGGGCGACTGAAGTCGCCCCTACCCACCATTTTGATAAAGGTTGAGTAATGTGAAGTAGTTGTAATATATTTACAAATTTAACGTACTTGGAAGTTTGTCGGCTATTTACGGGTGTATCATAAGATTACCCTTATCGAGTTTCTGTATTGACTTTGGGTGGAACGTCAATTCTTGAGGCAAGAAACCCTGATAACACATTGCTGAACTGTTTGGCCCGGTGTTGATACGTGTGGCGTTTGATGATCTCCGCCCTCGCCTTTTCTCCTATTTCGGTCCTTGTCGTTTCGTCTTGAAGCAACCGGATGATTTTTTTCTTCAGATTTTCCCTGGTTCCATAGGAAATGATCGCATCGCCGAAGAGCTCTTTCAGCCCGGGAACCTCGTTGGAGACGACGCATGCCCCGCATGCCATCGCCTCGAATGTTCTGCTGTTGATACAACCCCAGGGCCGGCACATGGGGGTGCAGTCTTCCAGTACAATTTTGGAGGAATTATAGATCTTCGGGATATCCCCATGAGAGACTATCCCGCGATGGTACTTTCGAAACGGGTGGCCCGTCTCTGTCATCTGCCCGTAGAGGCTGAAGGTGATTCCGGGCTCAATGGCAAGCTTTCGGGTGAATTCACGGGGCGCTTCGAAGATATTCCCAACGAAGGAGATATCGGATTCATATTCGGTCTGACGAGGGCCGGGCTTAAATATATCAATATCGGCTGCCAGCCTCAGGACCGCGAGGCATTTCCCGGAATCGGTGAACCGTTTAGCATAGTGGAGTGAGATTTCAGATGTTGTCAGGATGATATCATATTCTTTAAACCAGGGGGCCCGGCACCACTCGTCCACATAACCCCTGATCCAGGCCACGCTGGTTATTCCGGGATAAGGGCTGAGCAGAAACGGGTCGAAGGAATGTCTCATGACCACCAGTATGTCGATAGATGACAGGAGGTGCCATTCATAGATGGGGCGCTCGGGCAGATAGACAACCCGATAGCCGAATTTTTCCAGCTCATCACCGAGACCGTGGGCGGTGAAATAATCACCATATATGGTTGCTGGATGGTTCTCTGTTATAATAAACCCTATTGTCAGCGGAACGTCTGCTTTCGCGTCTTTTAGCAGCAGGGGGATACTATCCGGGCGTTTGCCTGCGCCGGTTATCTGATTATTCCCGGTATCTGTGGAGGGGTGGGGACTCAGATATCCTTTTTTTCTCAACAGGCTTCGCTTGTAGAGGATAAAGAACCGGTTTCTCGCGAGATGTTTCCTTATTGTCTGATATACGGGGTATATGAGCGGGTTGCCGAGTTTTCCCTTAAGAAAGGTTTTGCAAAGGGCAAGTTTTGATTGTATGTGCTCCATCGCGCTCTTAGGTCCGGAAGGATTATACTTATAATACGTCGATAGAACATACAATATAAGATGGCGAGTTTCAAGAATCGATTCTACGGGTGGTAACCTATCCTCGGATAGATAAGACCTTGACATACTATGGAAGGTGTGAAAAATACCCCGTTACTGGTTTCTCCGGGGTATTCTCGATTATCATCCCGAATCGTCGGGACAGTGGTACTTTTACGAAACCATCACCAAAATAAAGGAGGATGAATAATCTGACGGTACTGTTTTCCACCAGAAACTTTCTGTTCCGTATATGGCAGCACCGGGGTACCCTGTGGCTGATGATAGAAAGGGACTTTAAGTCCCGGTATGTCGGGTCCTTCGGAGGCGTCTTCTGGGCTGTTATCCAGCCTCTGATGCTGGTCTTTGTCTATACGCTTATCTTTTCTCTGATATTTGGACGCAAGATAGGCGACACCCCTTTTGCGCTCTGGCTTTTCTGCGCCCTGCTCCCCTGGATCATGTTTACCGAAATAGTTAAGAATTCCTGCGGTGTCATAGAGAAGAACAAGAATCTTGTAACCAAGACTCCATTCCGTTCGGAGATACTCCCCCTGGTGGTTATCGGATCAGCGCTGACAGGTCATATTATCGGATTCGGAGTTCTGCTGACCCTTCTTGTGCTGTGTAAACAATGGATGGGGTGGTATTCCCTGACAATCTTCTTTTATCTTCCGTGTCTTATGCTTTTTTCGCTGGGATTCAGCTGGCTTGTGGCGTCTGTCAATGTCTTTGCCAGAGACGTCAGTCAGACCATTAGCGTCGTGCTCCAACTGTGGTTTTACCTGTGTCCTATCATATATCCCGTAGGGGTTATCCCGGAGAAATATCAATTCCTGCTGAGGTTTAATCCGATGTATTTCATTACGCAGGGATACAGAAGGGCGCTCCTGGATAATCAGGGCATCCCTTTGATGGATTTTCTCTACTTTTTCTGCATAACGCTTATTTTGTTGTTTATTGGAGGGTGGACTTTCCGGCGCCTGAAGGGGCAATTTGCGGAGGTTCTGTAGACAGTGTACGGGAAGGTAAGATGAAAGAGCGCGCAATACGGGTTAACAATATATCAAAGAAATTCAGGATATATGCGTCTCCCAAAGACAGACTTAAGGAATCGTTATCATTTACGAAACGCCAATACCACAAGGAATTCTGGGCGTTGCGGGATGTTTCCTTTTCGCTGGAAAAAGGCACCACGATGGGCATCCTTGGAATCAACGGCAGCGGGAAAAGTACTCTGCTCAAGATTATATGCGGATATCTGCTTCCCACGGGGGGAGGCGTCAGGGCGGAAGGACGGATATCATCCATTCTTGAACTGGGGACGGGATTTAACAGAGATTTCACCGGTCGGGAAAACGTGATTCTGTATGGAGGCCTGATGGGGCTTTCAAAGGCACTCATCGACGAAAAAATGCCAATGGTGGAAGAATTTGCCGATATAGGGGAATTTTTTGACAGGCCGATGCGCCTGTATTCCAGTGGTATGTACGCCCGCCTGGCATTTGCATGCGCCATCAACACCGATCCGGATATCCTTGTCATTGACGAGGCCCTTGCCGTAGGGGATGCGGCATTCCAGCACAAGTGCATGCATAAAATCAAACAGATTCAGGAGCAGGGCGTTACCATACTGTTTGTCAGTCACAGTATCGTCGCGGTGAAGAGCCTGTGTCAGGAAGCGATCCTCCTTGACAGAGGACGTGTCGTTAAGAGCGGGAAGGCGGAAGAGGTGGCCAATTATTACCACGGACTCCTTGCCCTCAAGGAACAGAAGAAAACGATCCCAAAAGAGGTGCGGAAGAAAGCGGTTTCAGGCTCTGACGGTGCGGTGAGTGCTACTGCAGGGCAAGAAAAGGATGCGGTCCCATGCGATGTCACGCAGGTCGGCACAGGGAAGATCAAGATTGATGAAGTTGTTATCCTGGATGAGGGCAGGCACATCCTGAAAAGTGTGGACTTTGATCAGACGGTGCGTGTGTCCGTTCGTATGACGGCCCAATCGAGCTGCCGTCCCGCCGTGGTCGGCATGATTATACGAGATTATTATGGAATAGACCTGCTGGGGACAAACACCGCCGTCGAGGGACTGGAGCTTCCCGTGTTGGAAAAGGGGGAGAGCTGTGCTGTCGGTTTTTCCCTGCGGCTTCCTCTTCTCAAGGGGAGTTACAGCATAACGGCTGCAGTGGGGTACGATCCGGACAGACCCGTTTTTTATGATTGGAAGGATAATGCCTGCGTATTTGAAATGCTTCCTCCCGCAGGAAGGAAGATAGTAAATTGCAAGTTGCATCTCCCCATAAAAGTAGATATATGTAAGGAAGATACGCAACGGTTGTACAAATGAATAGGAAGGAATATCGAGATCCACCGGGGTGTGATTTCTTGAAGGTGTACCGGAATGCATAAAAGTTCTCTGGATAAGATGCTGGATTTCAAAAAGAGCTATCTGAAGAACAGAGGCACGGAACCCTTGCTGATTCTCGACCTTGGCAGTCTCGACGTCAATGGCTCATACAGAGAATATTTTGATGTGTCTCCCTGGCTCTATCGCGGAGTGGATATGACCCAGGGCGAGAATGTGGACATCGTCCTTGAAAATCCTTACGATTGGAGAGAAATACGGTCGAATTCAGTTGATGTCCTGATTTCGGGGCAGGCCTTTGAACACATAGAATTCTTCTGGATTACAATGCTTGAAATAGAACGTGTCTTGAAGCCTGGCGGATTATGTTGTATTATTGCCCCTTCAGGGGGGTCGGAGCACAGATATCCCGTGGACTGCTGGAGGTTCTATACGGATGGATTCGCCGCGCTGGGCCGGTTCGCCAGACTTGAGGTGGTAGAAGCCTTCACCCAGTGGAAACCGGATTCCCGGTACGCAGATCTCAGCAATTCATGGAGGGATAGCGTGCTGATTTGCAGAAAGGAAAACCTTCCGCTGCTTTCCGCATGGCGACGCAGGGTCTTACGCGGTATTCTGCATAAGATCTCTATAATGCAATTAAAAAGGACTTAGAGGAAAAGATGCACCGTTTCTGGAATATTATTATCGAACCCGTTCTGTCCATGCTTGAACCTGAAGTTGTTGTGGAGATCGGATCTGATCAGGGAAAAAATACGGTACGCCTGCTTGAATTCTGTAAAAACAGTAATGCAGTCCTTCACGCGGTGGACCCGTTGCCGAAATTTGATGTTGATGCCTTGAAAAAGCAGTATGGTCGTCATTTTGTGTTTCATAAGTCGCTGAGTCTGAACGCTATTCCCAGGATAAAATCTGCGGACGTTTTTCTCATTGACGGGGATCATAACTGGTACACGGTTTTCAATGAATTAAAGCTGATAGAAAAGTGTGTGACTGATGCCGAAATCCCCTTTCCCTTAGTTATGCTTCATGATGTCGCCTGGCCCTATGGGCGTCGGGATCTGTACTACAACCCTGAGACCATACCGGACAAGTTCCGAAAGCCCTACAAGCAAAAAGGCATTCGGCCCGATTCTACTGAACTTCTCGAAGAGGGAGGCCTGAATCAGCATCTCAACAATTCGATATACGAAAATGATCTGCAAAACGGAGTCCTTACGGCTGTAGAGGATTTTGTTAAGGAAGCAGAGCATCCCATTGAGCTTTTAAAACTTCCCGGTTTAAGCGGGCTTGGTATCCTTGTCGATCACCGACTTGGAGAAAAGAAGGATAAACTAATATCGTTCCTCAGTGATTTCGATTTCGACAATTCGGTCAGGGAGTATTTTGAGGTGATCGAAAGTGTAAGAACGAGCACGGAACTTCTACTGAGTGAGAAAAATGAAGAGACAGCGAGTCTTCGAGAACAACATAAGCTTCAGATATCTGAGTATGGAGAGAAGATCAGTGATCTTCAGACGAGGATGGACCTTGCGATTTCAGCACACAGGGAAGAGATGACTCTCGCGATTGCAAAGCACAGGGAAGAGAGGGAAAATCTTGGCAAACAGTTGCGCCGCAAGGCCGATGACACAAGGAATCTTCTCCTGTGGGGTGAAAAAGTACTGAGCCTGTGTTCAACCATCATACACTCAAGGCGCTGGAAGTTGGGTAGCGCCATAGGCAACGTGGGCGGAAGAATGCTGTTGAGACCCCGTGGTCCCGTCATAACTGATCAGCTCAACAGAATTTCCGGTGAATTGGAGAATCTAAAAAAAAGAATCGACGATAATGGTCTATCCGCAGACCAGCAAAAAAAAAATATCTGATTCTCAGGAGCACAGATAAGCGCAGAGAAATTGTATCGCCGGATAAGAGTGTAACCATCATAGTTTTGAACAAGGATGGAGCTCACCATCTGAAAACCCTGTTTGAATCATATCTGGCCTTCAATACCTATCCCAATGTCAGGTTTATTGTTGTAGACCATGCGTCTTCTGACGGCAGCGGGGAGATCCTTCTTTCGTACCGCAAACAGGTTGATATCGATATTATTCTGTATGATTCGAACAACAGTTTTTCGTCTTCAAACAATCTTGCCGCCAAGAAAGCAACTTCGGATTATCTGTTTTTTCTCAATAACGATATTATTTTTGAGTCTGATCCAATCCCCCGGCTTGTTGAATGCCTGAGCGACCCGGATATTGGTATTGTCGGTCTCAAATTACTCTACCCGGAAGCGCATTTCAGATCATCCTCTCAAACGAGAAGGATTTTTTCTGCAATGAAGCGTTTTATTGGATACGGTGCCCTCCAGGAAGCGAATTCGGCCGATGATGTTCGGGGAAGGGTGCAGCATGCGGGGGTGCGTTTCTTTGAAGATATTCATAATGCCGTGTACCGGGGATATAACCTGGGGAGCGTTCACGGCACTGAAGACGATGTCCAGTCAAAAGGTGTTTTTCCGGCCGTTACCGCAGCTGCGATGGTGTGCCGAAGGGAAGAATTCCTGAATGCGGGCGGCTTCTGTGAAGAGTATGTATACGGCAATGAGGATATTCATTGTTCTTGCCGATGAGTTGTCTCTGGTGCACGACGAGAGCGCCACGCAGAAGCTGAATCCCCCCAAAGCATTATTTCAGATGCGAAAGAAGAACTGGGACGTTCTCAAGAGACGATACGGCTATGGAATAAGAAGGGTGTTTCACAGAGATCTTGTGGCAGGCGACCGGTTCTGGTCCGGTGCTGTTCTGAAGGCGGCCTTTGCCGTGACCGAAGCACATGAAGATGCAAAGGCGGGTGATTATTACACGGCCATGGAACTGGCCGGTGCATGCGAGGAAGAACTCGGCTGGAGTGTGAAATTCCTGGCCCGCAATAAGGATTGGTATGACCTCGAAGATATAGATGTGCTCATAGTAATGGTTGATGCGTATGACCTCTCAAAGATCAGAAGTCCAAAACCCGGTCTGATCAAGGTCGCGTGGATGAGAAACTGGTTTGACCGATGGGCAGACAGGGACAGTTTTAATGATTATGACATCTTTTTGTGCTCCTGCCGAAAAGGCCTTGATTTTATATCCAGGAAAGGCAAGAAGGCCCATTTTTTCCCCATCGCAACAAACGAGAAACGGTTCAGCCCTGAAGCTGACAGTAAGGCTGAAAAATGCGATTATTGCTTTACCGGCCATAAATGGAGTGTTACGCGTGATATCGAAGAAATGCTGAATCCTGCAGAGGTTGATTACCGATTTGCCGTGTATGGGAACAATTGGGATGATCATGATACATTCGGCAAATACTGGAGGGGGTTTGCGCCTTACGGGGAACTTGCCTCGATATATTCAAACACGAAGGTGGTTATCGATGATGCGGTGAACGGCATTACCAAACCATGGGGGTCCATGAACAGCCGTGTTTTTGATGCCCTGGCGTCAGGAGCGCTGGTGATAACAAATAACACCGCAGGGGCCGAGGAATTGTTCGGTGACCAATTACCAACATATACGACCCGGGAAGAGTTGCATACGGCACTGAATACCTTTCTCAACGATGAAAACCGTCGGAGTGCACATGTAAATGCCCTTCGCACCGAGGTTCTTGATAAGCATACCTATCGTAAAAGAGCCTTCCGGCTGCGATCAATTCTGACTGATTTTTATGAGAACAAATTCCGGATCAGCATCAAGGTCCCTGTCCCCAGAGAAAAAGAGGCCGAACAGTGGGGGGATTACCACTTCGCACTGGGGCTTAAACGAGCACTTGTAACATATGGGCATGCGGTACGGATTGATCTGATGCCCGACTGGGAAACGCCGCTCGGATTTGCCGATGATGTGGTTATTGTTCTGCGAGGTCTGAGCAGATACGCTCCAAAACGGGAGCACATCAATATTATGTGGAACATCAGCCATCCTGATAAAATTTTTGCCGAAGAGTACGAGGCGTATGATCACGTGTTCGTGGCATCACAGATCTATGCAGAAGAGTTACAGGCAGCGATCGATACACCGGTCACCGCACTGCTGCAATGTACTGATACAGGTCTGTTCTATCTGGATGCAAGGGAAGATGTGCCGGCGCATGATGTTCTGTTTGTGGGCAACTCAAGAAAGCAGGACCGGAAAATTGTCAAAGATGCAATTGCCGGTGATCTTCCGCTCAGTGTCTACGGCAGCTTATGGGAAAGTTTGATACCGGCGAAATACATTAAGGGGACCTATATAGAAAACAAGGAGTTGCGTTGTTTCTACAGCAGATGCAAACTTCTGCTCAATGATCACTGGCCTTCCATGGGGGGCAAAGGTTTTATATCAAACCGTATCTTTGATGCCGGTGCCTGCGGCACATGTATTGTGTCGGACAATGCCTCGGGGATGGAAGCGTTGTTTGGTGACGCCGTGTATACCTACCAGAATACCGGTGAATTGAAAAATATCGTGTCCGATCTTCTTTTAAACGCTGATAAACGCAGGGCTTGCGGTGAAAAAATGCGAGAAATCGTCAGCAGTGGGCATAGTTTCGAACACAGGGTTCAAGATATTTTAAGGGTGATAGAAAAGATAGATAGTTCCAAGAGGATCGAATTTCCGAAAAAATATTTTAACTCAGACGATTTACACAAATCGCCTGAGTTAGCTCAGGATATAGTCTAAACAGTTACGGGTTTTTGGAGATGCTATGCTTCCGTGGAAATGGCGCGTTCTATATTGGTTAACCTTTTTGCCCTTAGGCATTCTGCTCTTTGGGTTATTACTAATAAAGGGCATGATACGAATGATTTTGGTTCTCCCTTTTCGAAGACTTTGGAGAGCCATTTTTTCCTTTCAAGCGAGTGGCAAACCGATCCGTCTACTCTGCCTTGCCTATCTGAACGAAGAAAATGCCAGCGCACGCCACCGATTATATAAATATATCCGGCATATCAGTAAAACGGAAATAGATTTTGACATCTTTCCTCCAACCGACGTTTCAACCTATCAGCGGTTTTTTGTTCCATGGGAAAAATGGGGACAATATCGATATTTTATACGCGTTTTCCTCGGTCGTTTTTGGGCAATCTGGCGTTCTCCTCAATATGACGCGGTTTTTGTACAGCGTGAAATTTTAAGTGAGTTCTTTTATGACCCCCCTTTCTTTATTTTTGCCCTCTGGCTCCTTAATAGAAACATTATTTACGACGTTGATGATGCTATCTGGATATTCCCCCCCCATTCTGTTCGGTCTGCAAGCCGCATGTTGAACTCCCTGACACGATGGCGGTTTTACTGGAATGTCCGTTTAAGTAAAGGCGTTATCGTCAGCACCGAATATATTTCCGATCATGTGAAAAAGATCAATGGGGCCGTGAAGGTTATCCCGACCCTGGTTGATGTGAAAGATTTTCCGGTTCGGGAACACACGGAATCGGGGCCGTTTATTATCGGGTGGACCGGTGGTCCGGGTAATCTGATTTTTCTTAAAACCGTGGAAAAGCCACTTGCCGAACTTGCCTTAAAGTACCCGATAAAGCTACGAATCATATCGTCTCGGACGATTAACATGGATGGCATTGATATGGATTTTGTACCCTGGGACAAGGCTACGGAGGCCACATATATCTCTTCATTCGATGTTGGTATCATGCCCCTGCCTGAAAACGATTATACGAAAGGTAAAGGGGGTTTCAAGATATTGGAATATATGGCGGCCGGGTTGCCTTCCGTGATCTCACCGGTGGGTGTTAATGCTCACATCATTCAAAATAACACGACTGGTTTCTTTGCTAAGGATGATCAAGAATGGGTTGATACACTTTCCACACTGATTGAGGATGTCTCTTTGAGAAAGAGGATGGGGACCGAGGCACGCGCTTTTGTCTCGGGGCATTACGATTACAGGATCTGGGTTGATAGCTTTGTTTCAACTGTAAAAAATGTTGCCGGTGATACAGGGGAGATTTGATACAAGGTTTTCGAAACGACATGCCGGGAAAAGGGTGGAAGCAGAAACCCAGGCCCTGCATATAACAAAATCGTATTACAGATACGCCTTCCTCCCCTCTAACGCCCGAACCATTATGTTGCTGAGGGTTTCCGCTTGGTTGATTCTGTTAAAATTCTCAATTCCAATATCATCAATATCAGAAAGCAGTCCTGATTGATAAGCATTGTACAACTGATGCAGAATTCGTTTGATCTGTTTTATGTCTCTCGGATCTGCAACATACCCGCCTTTATAGTTGCGTATCAATTCCATGGAGGGCCCTTCGCACGTTTGAGCAAAGATTCTTTTTCCCGCCTTCATATATTCATAAATTTTACTGGGGAGGGCAGTAGTACCTCCATGGTCTTCAAATTGAAAGGAGAGTAAAACATCGCTTTCAAGTATAGACCTGATGGCTTCTTTATGGGGCACATGCCCTTTAAAGCGTATAACCGTACCCAGTCCGAGTTT
Organism: uncultured Syntrophaceae bacterium; assembly: GCA_964579455.1. Lineage (GTDB taxonomy): Bacteria > Desulfobacterota > Syntrophia > Syntrophales > UBA2210 > UBA2210. Next base: position 11,063 of record CAZOHQ010000013.1, read on the forward strand.
TTCTGCGAGCCTTTCCACGATCACGGAAGGCGTTCCGACAAAAACAACTTCGATTTCCTGATCTGCTCCCGGGGTTTCGTCAAGGAATTCTCTAACCGCCTGAAACAAATAATTCATAGGCCTCATCCCGCCATAGGTGCCTACATAGGTGAACGTCATCTTATTGTTGACTTTATTCGGCCGAATATGGTTGAAATCTTCCGGGTCAAATCCATTGGGGAGACAAATGAATTTGTGTGCCAGGAGAGGATATGTTTTTGTGACATAGGAGAGGGCCTGAGGGGTGTTTGCTAATACAAAATCAGCATTTGCAATGACCTTTTTTTCAAGTTTTTCATGCAGGAGTTTTTCTTTTCCGGTATCCGGCACAAAGAAAGGATTTCCGCACCACAAATCTCTGAAGTCGGCAATCCACTTGGCACCTGTTACCTGTTTGCAAAGATATCCTACGAGATGCGTGGAGTGGGGGGGCGACGTTGTGTATATAATCGGTATTTTTTCTCTTTTAATGATCCCTACTGCTTTCGGAAAGGCTGTAATAACCCAGCTGGCCTCTTTATCAGGGAACCGAATCCAATTGTCTAATCCGGCCTTTGCAAGTAGCAGCATAAAAAGGCGTCCACATTGACGGACCCTGTAAATTCTTACACTGTCAGGAACTTCACGGCCAAGGGTCACATCTTTCATCATGTAGCTGGACGCTTTCAGTGTCAGGACAGAGGGGTTCCAGCCAAACGTGGGCAGGTATTTCAGGAATTTGATCGTACGGAGCACGGCCACCCCGCCCCGGGGTGGATAATTGTAGGGGATGAATAAGACTTTTTTTCGGTTTGGATGCAAGGTTTCAATTTGATTCATTTCAAACAATGACGCTTTTTTTATGTGGCTAAGACTTATGTTGATTATTTTTCCTGTATGTTCTTAAGGAACGGCAACCTATCTACCTGAAGCAAGATTGTTCTGTCAAGCCAATTGGCAGAAAAATATAACATTGTGTCCCGTATTTTGCTATAAAGAGTAGCAAAATTGCCAAGGACTGAAAATTAATAATGAAAATATTACGTTATTTAGCAGGGATTTGCATGTATTATGGCTTCAATATCAAACAGAAAGCAAGGCTAAGATAGTAATGAAGATATTTTTAGTGGCCGGTGCACGGCCCAACTTTATGAAGATAGCCCCAATTTTACGGGCACTGAAAGCAAGAAATGAGCATGGCCTGAGCTGGAAGATTGTTCACACCGGCCAACATTATGACTACGAGATGTCTCAAACTTTCTTTGATGACTTAGCGCTTCCAAAACCAGATTTTTTTCTGGATGCTGGTTCCGGTTCACATGCCGTTCAGACCGCAAGGGTTATGGTAGCTTTCGAAAAGATTTGCATGGATGAAAGGCCCGATACTGTAATTGTTGTGGGCGATGTCAATTCCACGCTGGCCTGCAGTATTGTTGCCAAAAAGCTCTTGATAACAGTTGCTCATGTGGAGGCAGGACTGAGAAGTTTTGACGTTACCATGCCTGAAGAGATCAATCGCATTGTGACCGATTCCATCTCAGACTATTTTTTTGTCACAGAAAAGAGTGCAGTCAAAAATCTACAGCAAGAAGGAAAACCACGAGATAAAATCTATTTTGTGGGTCATGTAATGGTCGATAATCTTTTCTATCATTTCAATCGGCTTAAAGAGATGGACATGTCACAATTTGACACCTTCAAGCTGAAAAAGAATCTTGGAGATTACATTTTTCTTACCCTACATCGTCCCTCAAATGTTGACTGCCGAGAAACGTTCCTGGAAATAGTCGAGGCCATAAATGAGATTGCTAATGAAACCCCCATTATTTTTCCTGTTCACCCGCGGACTCAAAAAATGCTCGATGAATTTGATATCTCTTTTAATGAAAGGGTTTTTCTTTTAAGACCATTGGGTTTTAGAGAATCACTGTTTCTATGGAAAGATGCAATTATGGTGATGACCGACAGTGGTGGCCTACAGGAAGAAATAACGGCGCTTAAAATACCCTGCTTAACCCTGAGAGAAAACACCGAACGCCCCATTACCGTTGAATTGGGGACTAATACCCTTTGTGGCAACAAGAAAAAAGAAATACTTCGTTGCTATCGAGATATAATTACCAATGGCAAACCGGTGACAGCTATTCCACCCAAATGGGATGGAAAAGCCGCGGAAAGGATTGTTAAAATCCTCTGCGAGTCAAAGTCTTACTCAAACAGATCGGTAATACAGTCTCTCTCATAGATTAATTGCACTCAGAGAAATACGAAGTCTTTCAGGAGGAAAAATGAAACAAACACTTATCGCCGGGCAATTCGGCACTGATAAAAATCAGGTTTATCTTGATAATTACGAGAGGCTTTTTCCCGGCATACAAAATGAAAAAATAACCCTTCTTGAGTTGGGTATATTTCGCGGGGAATCTTTACTTTTATGGGAAAATTACTTTCCAAACGGCACGATTGTCGGAGTTGATATACATACATCCGGTGTCGCGAATAAGAGCTCAAGGATTTTTGAGTTTGAAGGGTATCAGCAGGATAATGACTTTCTTGATACCGTTGCGCGAGAGACCGCACCTGAGGGTTTTGATGTCATCATAGATGATGCTTCTCATATTGGAGATATCTCAAAAATAACGTTCTGGCACCTCTTCGATAATCATTTGAAGCCAGGCGGTATTTACGTGATCGAGGATTGGCGGACCGGTTATTGGGACAAGTGGGTAGATGGCGCACAATACAAAAAAGCGAAAGAGAGTAAAATCATACGGCCGTTTATTCATGGATGTGCAGAGAAATGTCTGAATTTCACGAAAACCAATCTCAAGGGTGGCCGGATAAAACAAACAATTGTTTCCTGCTTCGGTAAAGTGAAAAAGGCAACATACAAAAGTCGCTTCCCAAGCCATAACTTTGGAATGGTTGGTTTTGTGAAAGAGCTGGTAGACGAACTCGGTATCGATATGATTACCAGTCCTGAGAGGGGGAGTACCGTGCCACAGCAACAACCAAAATTCAAACGCATGGAAATCGGGCCGGGGCAAGTATTTATAATAAAAAGTGGTGATTCGGAATTTCCAGGGATGATACGTTGAATCTTGTTTCCGTCATAGTGGTCAATTGGAATGGAAAAGAACTGCTGCCGGACTGTCTGGAAGCCCTTCAGCGGCAGGAGTATCGCTGTTTCAAAGTGATCCTTGTGGACAATGGCTCGAATGACGGATCGGTTGAATTTGTTAATTCGTACTATCCCGATGTAAAGACGATTTCTCTGGCGGACAACGTTGGCTTTTCCGCTGCAAACAATATTGCAATAAAGACTGTTGATACCCGCTATGTGGCCCTGCTCAACAATGACGCCGTTCCGCATCCCTCGTGGCTGAAGGAACTTGTGAAAACACTGGAGGCGAATCCGCGTGTGGGTTTCGCGGCATCAAAAATGATCTTTCATGACCGGCGGCAGGTGATTGACAGGGCCGGAGATGGATATACGGATGCCGGTGTGGCGCTTTTGCGGGGACGTGATACGACGGCTGACGGATTTAACCGGTGTGAACCGGTTTTCGGTGCGTGCGCCGGTGCCGCACTCTATCGGACCGGCATGTTTGACGATATCGGCCTTTTTGACGAAGATTTCTTTCTGCTCTATGAAGATGTGGATCTGAGCTTCAGGGCGCAACTCAGGGGGTATCAGTGTCTGTACGTTCCGAACGCGATTGTATACCATTATGTCAGCAGGAGCGTAGTTCGTGACTCTTCCGTTTCCGTGTATTATGGACATCGTAATGTTGAATGGGTCTATCTGAAAAACATGCCGGGCAGTCTGGTGGCAAGAACCATAGTGCCGCATATCATGTATGGATGGATGGCATTCCTCTTTTTTGTGGTGACCGGCAGAGCCGGAGAGTTTGTCAGGGCAAAAATAGCTGTGCTCCTCAGTATCAAAGGCCTGTTGAAAAAGCGGCATGCGATTCTGAGGAGAAAGAGTGTTGACGACAGGTATCTATGGAGCCTGTTCGAAAAGGAACGGTTGCTGTCACGTTCGTTCAAACGATTG
>CAZOHQ010000014.1:0-852 GCA_964579455.1 uncultured Syntrophaceae bacterium
AGGGCCATCATAATGGAGGATCGTGCCAGATGTCCCCACGGCAAATCCGTTGATTGAATTAATTGATAAGAACTTCCTTTTTGTGAGATTAAGTATAGGAAACGCGGTATTGTATGTCAAGAGAATCTTGGCCACAAGATGTGGAGTGCTACGCTAATGACTGCGTTGAAGGTATTGTGCGGGATCCGCGCTTTTGAGAAATCTGTTCGTTATTATGCCGTTATGTCTGCAAAAGAACTATTTTCCCCCGGAAATCAAACAGACCCCTGTCCAGTACGCCTCAGATTGCATGTCCAAAGTGTCATGACTGGATATAGTTGTCCCAGGAATATTCGGGGTCAGCGTAAATGTGATCATTGCCATTCGAAGTCTTGTACTACTGCGATAAAAAAAGATTTAACACTTAAGGAAGAAACTAATAATACACAAAGTCAAATGGCTGTCCTTTTCCTCAAAACTGGTGGCAAAAGATAAAAAAGAGGACACCCAAGTTATTAATGTCTGAGCCTGCTTTTATTGGATCCTATGGCATTTATTGACAGGAGCATGAGTATCATGGCCAAACAGAACATCCCCCACTCGTTTAGGGTTGGAATAGCTTCTGTTTCATCTTCATCAAAGACGGCTGTCGCTTGACGATTGCTATTCATAATTACCGACTCTATCGAATCAAAGTTCTCGTTGACGAATCCTTTAAACCTACAGCCGTTGTCGGTTATTACTTCAATCTGTGATAGATGAACTATAGTTCCGGCCGGATACCAGCGTGTCGAATCGCCGCTAATGCTTCCGCCGGGGTATGCAAGGAGATTCAGCAGATAACGAAACATCTACGGGTGCATTGCGGAAAAG
>CAZOHQ010000014.1:862-15103 GCA_964579455.1 uncultured Syntrophaceae bacterium
ATTTCAATTCCAGGGGCGCTCTACAGATGGTTTGCCTGGGTGCAGATGCCTGTGATATCCCGGTCAGCGTTCATCAGGACTAATTTGACCGGATCCCCGTTTTCATCGATGAATCCGCTAAACTCATAGCCCTCATTCCCTCCATTGAATTGTGACAGGTTCACCTCAGTTCCGAGCGGGTAGCTGTTCATGATTACCCCCCCGTCTTGTAAAAACAGGCGCAACACAGCCTGCTCTATAATAAACGTGGCCGTCACCTGGCGGTCACCGTTCATCAGGACCGAATCAACCGGATCCCCGTTTTCATCGACAAATCCGCTAAACTCATAGCCGCTGTCTGGAAAGGCCAGATGTGCGAACAGAGTAACTGCGCTGTCTCTTGGGTAACTGCCCGGCAATGAGGGATTCACGCTGCCGTTGCCGTCAGTTATGACGGTCAGATTGAATGACGTGGGCTCAAAAACTGCCTTAATGGTGCAATCATCGTGTATGACAAAATTTCCTGCCAGAGTTTCTCCTGTTTCATTTTCCCAGTGATCAAGCTTAAAGCCACTGTTGGGGATGGTTGTAAAGGAAGAAAGCTCAACCGTGGTACCATGGTCGTAAATCCTTAACAAAGGAGCCTGAACAATACCGTTGCCGTCGGACTGAAGCGTTACGTTACATTCCACCGGCTCAAACACCGCAAATATCTCCAGATCGTCGGTGATGGTAACTGTTGTTAACGGATTACCCTGGTTATCTACCCAGCCGACAAAACGATAACCGGGCTCGGGAGCAAGCAGGTAGGGCGCCTGTGTAAGATCAAGCACGGTGCCGTAAGGAAAAACAAACAAGCCAGCATAATCCGTTGGAGAGGTCGAACGCAACGCTCTATTTTTTGAGTCGGGCTGGGGCTGGATTTTCAATATCAACAAACAGGATTGCGACTTTTCATGGGTTTCCGGCTCCAGATATTCTGCGGTTAAAATGAGATCAAAACTAGAATGATCATTTGCTACACTGCTGACAGTATAACCGGCAAAATTGCTAGTATTTGGCGTTATCAATTGCAGAACCGGTTCACAACCATCGGGAATGTTTTTAAAGGCAATGCCGCTGGATGGATCATCCACCAGAAATCCGTTAGTCTCGGCCTCGATCCGGTTGATGCTGCCTTTCGTGATATCAGTTACAATCTTCACGCCTCCAGATGTATAAAGCGGTGCATAAACACCTGATATCGTCGTATCTTCGTCAAGTATGAAATTTTCAATATTTACCCGGTCCTGGTCACTCGGGTCATAATCATCCTCCCCATAGACAAAACCGACCAGGTAATTTCCATTGGGATCACAGTCGGCCAGGGCGATAACCTGGGGATCGGCAAGGTCAAGCCTGGTTCCGTAATTGTAATCGCCAGAGGGATTCGGCGCCGGCTCATAACCTTGACTAAAAGTTAAACTCACCTGGCGGAATTCGTAAACCGCGTAAAACGCAGCTGAGTCACTGATGCTTGGCGGCAGAGCCGCGGCAGTTCCCCCTTCCGTTGTACTCCAGCCTTTAAAATCCCAGCCGTTATAGGTTTTTATGTTACTTGCAGATGGCTCAGCCAAAGGATCGCAATCCAAAGTAGACCAGATCTGTTGCGCCGGAGGTATGCCGTCATCATAGTAGCCCCATTGACCAAAATCGAATGTAGCGGTCGGGTAGCGATCATAGGTGGCATAAATCTTCTCCCCTTGATAAAAATGGTGTTTTGTTTGTCGTATTTTATCACGCGTAAAGGTTTCCCAACCTGCATGGGCCCAACCGGGATCGACAATGACATTAACCTGGGAATAATCGGGTTTGCCGCCCAGCGCAACCCACTGGGTTTCGGATGATGCATCGACATGGCCATGTATATCCAACGGATTAACGGGATGCCCGTCTTTGAATGTAATCATGACATGGTTCGCCTCATACGCGCCGAGATCGACAGTGGCGGTGCCGTTGCCGTCATTATCGATAATACGCAGATTGCCGTCAAAATCGAGATTCGTATCTATGGCGCTATTGAGTCCCTGGTCCATGGCCCCTAGGCTGCCCCAGAGAAAATCGTAGCGAAGATGGAAATTTCCATTTAGAGGATCAACCATAACCCCAGTGTCCTTTTCACAGTTACCCACACCTGCCAGCGCACAGATATTGTAGGAGGAAATTACGATACTGTCACTGCTCCAGGTCACATCGTTTGCGGATATATTTTCCACCGTGGAATTGCTGGTTATAATATTGTTTGTCAAGGTTACAACCGACATATTTTCGGCTCGTATGACACTGCTGATTTGTTGATTATTAACCAGGGTACAGTTAATAACTTTAGCAGGTTTGGTATTATTAAGAGATAGGGCGCTGCCCTGCAAAATCCCGGATGAACAATGGGTGAAAATGGAGTTTTTGATCTCAAATTCACCGTTGGAATCAGCAACGGCTCCGCCTCTCATCACGACTTTGTTGCCATCAAACAGGGTCCGGTTTACATGCAGTTTGCCGCCGTTGTCACCTTCGTTATAGATGGCACCACCTTCAAAATCGGCTTGGTTATCAGTGAAATCACAGTGTCTAATAGTGAGGTTGGCAAAATCCCGGTTATAGATCGCCCCGCCGGAATTCAGTACGCCGTTTGTGGAAAAATCGCTGTTTTTACATTCGGCATGAAGATAGGACAGTGAGAGCGCACCACCTCTGTAGGCACCATTTCCAGTAAAACTGCAACCGTCGATCTGCAGGTGGTTATCTCCCTGTTTGACATCACTAAACGGATCTACTTTTATTTTTAACCAGTCGTACAGATCCATTAATGAGCGTGGTTCCCTGATGTCATCGTATTTGAGCCCATGCGCATAGATCGCCCCACCTTCACCAATTTTCTCTTGGGTGTCGTTATAAGCAACGTTGTCAGTAAAAACACAGTCCCGGTAGGTGTGCTGGGATCGAACAATATTGGCACAGACCGCTCCACCGACCTTGGCCTGATTCTCTTTCAACTTGGTATTGGTAACCGTAATCTCCGCGATACTGTAAATGGCACCGCCCATATTTCCGGCCTGATTGTTGCTGAATAGACAATTGTCAACCTTGACACCCGGTTGCAGGTTCATCAAGGCGCCCCCCTTTTGCGTGGCGCTGTTTTGCGAGAAAATGCTGGTTGTGATCTCGGCAATTCCGGTCTGTGCGTCGGTACTTATCAGGTAAATCGCTCCCCCCCTTCTCTCGACGGAGTTCTCTGAAAAAGTGCTTCCGGAAATCTTAAGGTTGGAACCGAAGGCGTAGAGCGCCCCGCCGACACCACCCTCAGGCCCTATCGTTTCTTTACTAAAGTATTTGCGCACAGCATCAGGTGATGTTGCTAATGTTGCGATTGTTTGTGATAATTTTTCCTCTGTTGTGCCCACATCTGCCCCACTAGCCATCGCTGCTAGACTAAGAGCATTAAGGAACAAATCACTGTATACCCAGAGATGGTCAGCCGAATTTTCGGAAAAACTGCATCCCGTAATCGTAAGATCGCCACCGGCAGACCACAAGGCGCCGCCATCATAGGCCCGGTTTTTAGCAAAAGGTGTATTATTGATTATTACATCCGACGCTTTCATGATTGCAAGGGCGCCGCCACGCCCGAAATAATGCTCGGCCCTGAACACGTAGTTGTGCATAACGTTTTGATAAGGCATAGAGTAGTTGTCAGTGAAGTTGCAATCATCTATATCGATATTAGTGGACTTAGATATTCTTCCACCACCACCTTTATGACCGGCAGAAAAATCGTCTTCAGTGTCAAAACTAGTACGGTTGATGATATGACAATTTTCAATGCTGCAGCGTATAAAGGCGCAATTTCCCGAGTTTTCGAGATTAAATCCGCCACCACCAGAATGGGCGCTACCGTTTTTCAGGCTACAGTCCGTAAAGGAGGTATTCGAACAGGTATCAATTGTTATCAAACCTCCATATCCACCTCCAGATCCGTATCCTGAACAACCTTTATTAAACGTGCAATTTATAAACGATACATCGCTTGACTCCTTTATAGATACCAGACCGCCGCAATTATAACCCCTTCCGTCGCGGAAGGTGCAATCTTCAAACAACACATTCGTACAATTTGTTACACGAACCAAACCGCCTTCGTAAGCACTTGCGTTGGCAAAGCTACAATTTGTGAACACCACAGTGTCACATCCATCCAAACGAACCAGTCCTCCTCCAGTTTTTGATTGGGAAGTAATAACCTCATGATCATTTGAAATACCAAAACGTGCATAATAAGTATTATTATCTTTGAAATCACAGTTTTTTACGGTTAACCTGTTTCTATTAGTAGCAATCAACTCATTATAATCATAAGTATGGGCTGCCTCTTCTCTTGGGTCATTGGTGACGTAGCCTAAATTACATACAAGGCAATAATCTTGTTTATGGGAAAATTCGAAACGATTCAGGGTTACATCGTCGGCCTTGACATTCAGTTGAAGACATTCAACCCGCCGCTTGAAATCGCCCTTAAGGATGATCGAACTATCAATGTCAAGGACTGTGGATCGGAGTTTACTGGTCGGCTCCCACGTAAGATCTGGTTCAAGATGGGGCTCCGTAATTACCACAGTATCACCATCGGAGGCCGCATTAACCTGGTCTATAATACCCGCCCGGGCTGTATCAAAGTTCGAGAAAACCGGTAAAAAAAACATCAGCCCTAAAGAAAGGAGAACAATGAAACTAAATTTCTGTTTTCTGCCCAGCCTCGACCCTACGGTAAGAATATCCATAAATGGTTCCTTTCCTGAAATTGGTCCTCTCCCTAAAAACTGGAGAGATAGATAAGCCACTTTTTTCACGTCATACCATTTCTGCTCATGGTGAACAGGCGGTTTCCAGCCATTGGTTGAATATTTCCTTCTATGGCTATAATACATTTCAATATATTAAAAGGTAATTAGTTAATTCAGCTATAGAAATATAGAAATAAAAAGCCGTGGCTGGAGCTCAAGGGGACGCCTATGATCCTACAGTTTAAACGAGAATATAAAACCTCGGCGTGCTGTTGAACTCGCTTTGCTCGCCGCAGACGACAGTCGTTACTGATTACCAAAAGAAGAAATAGACGACAAACAAATCTCAATTGATTGTATCGCATTTAGGAAGTGCTGGATTACCCTCGACTACAAGTCGAAGGATTGCCACTATCTCCGAAGACGAGCTGCGATCTTGAGCGGTTCCCCATTTTCCTTTAGAACATTCCAACTTTCTTGAGGAATTCATGAAAGCTGTCCGTCTCGGCCTGAAATGCTTCATCATGGGAGAGGTTATTTCTCTTCTCCATTAATCCTTTCATGGTGGACAGGATATCCTGATTTACAGAGCAGATGTCCCGGGCAATCTCTCTAGCACGGGGCAGCAATGCTTCGGGAGCCACCACCTCATTGACAAGCCCTAACCGCAGCGCGTCCTGTGCTGAAAGAGGCTTGCAGGCAAAGGAGATCTGTTTTGCCATCCTCAGCCCCACGGCCTGCTGGAGGAGCTGCGTCATTCCCCATCCCGGATGAATTCCGAGTTTTGCGTGGGAGTCGGTAAATCGGGCATTTTCCGAGGCGATGAGAAAATCACAGTTGAGGGCAATCTCAAACCCGCCGGTGATGGTGCTGCCGTTTATCGCCCCGATGATCGGTTTTTTGCAGGGTCTCAGCACGTCCGGGAAATCCTTTCCATCCCCCCGTGGATTCAGAAGGTTATCCTTGCCGATCACGCTCAGATCGATGCCGGAACAGAACGACTTGCCCGCTCCCGTAATGATGGCAACCCGGATCTCATCATTATCGGCCACTTCGTCGACATAATTATAGAGATTTACAAGCAGATCCTGACAGATCGCATTGTGCCGGTCAGGACGATTCAGGGTGATGAGGGCAACTCCGTCTTTCACGTCGAACAGTACAGATTTTTCCACAACTAACCTCCTTTTTTGTCAACAGCAAACTGTCAATCCAAACCGTATATTTTCACCTGTATGATAAAATTGGCCACTCGCGCTGACGGGCAATCTTTTCAAGGAGCGGTGAAGGTTCAACCGCATGGGGATGACCCACCAGCTCAAGGAGCGGAATGTCGGGACGGCTGTCGCCATAAGCGTATGATCCTACGAGGTTCAGACCATACTCCTGGGCGATCTTCAGCGTACCCGCCTTCTTGTGCTCCTTGATACAGACCGGCCACGTTGGCCTGCCGGTCAGAAGGCCGTTTTCCCCTTCTTCGAGATCCGTACACAGCAGTATGTCGAATCCAAGATCATCCATGACTGGTTCGAGGAGATATCTGAGCGAGGCGGATATGAGGACCAGAAGATGTCCCCTCTCTCTATGAAATTCCACCCGTGAGAGTATGGCGGGTGCAAGGTAGGGCTGTAAATACTCCCGGTAAAATTTCTCGGAACCCTTTCGAAAATCTTCCAGCTTCCTGCCTTTGTAAAAGGTCAGCATCACCCGTACCATCCGCTCTTCCGAAAGGAGCCCAAGTTTATACAAGACATTGGCCGTCAGGACTTTTATTATATAGCCCGGCAGTATCATGCGCTTGTCCCGCATCCACTTCATAGCCATTCTTCCGGTTTCCACCTCGACAAGTGTCTGATCAAAATCAAAAAAGGCGGCGGCCTTTTTGGTATTCATATATTCCTCGCGAGAATCAGTTTCCATTTTTTCATACGATATCAGCAAGCCTATGCCGTGGGACGTTTTCTGAGTATCTGATTTCCGATAACGGTGAAAACTTTTTCTCCTTTTTGGTTATGGCTTGAATAACTGAAGCGGATCGTGCCGCGGTCATCATGCTTTTTTGACGGGATTATTTCCAGAACTTCGCCGGCAGAATAAAGGGTATCACCGGGCCTGACGGGTTTGAGCCATCGGAGGTCATCAAAACCGGGAGACCCGAGATTGTTTGATAGTACACCTGTCATAAGAAATAACTTGAATGTCAGGGCAATGGTATGAATTCCGCTGGCAACGAGTCCGCCGAAAATAGAATCTTTTGCCTCCACGACGTTGGTATGAAATACCTGCGGATCAAATTGCATGGCAAAATCGATAATCTGGCTCTCCGTTATGGTCATTCCGGGTGATTCAAACCTGTCTCCCACCTTGAAGTCTTCAAAATACAAATCAGTCATACATCGACCCTCCCCAGATCCACCCATACGTATGCATACATTACAGTTCTTAATTCTTCGTGTACAAAAGAATCACATCGCTGTCGGCAAAAGTCAGTTCCGCCTGCTACCGTGACGAGCCACTCTGCGATTCGTCAGCGATATGTCACAATATCCTGTTCTTTTTGCAGCTCAAGATGGGATATCTCATTAAAACCTGCCAGGGCGGCTCCATTGCCGTTATACACAAACCGTGTGATGGATGTATTGACGATCTGCCAGCTGAGTCTGATGGTGTGCTCGTTGGACAGATCCAGGTGTTTCTGCATGGTCGCGGCTATGGGACCACCCGAGGTGAACAGAAAAACCTTCTTTCCTTCGGTATGCCTTGACATGATTTCTTTGATCCCCTTCCATACCCTCGATGAGAATGTGTCCCACGATTCGATACCCGGCTTCTCAAAATCGCCGGATACCCATCGCAGCATTGCCACCTCGAAGATTCGCCTGAAGGATTGTTCATCGGTGTATATCCTGTCCAGGTCATCTTTCACAGACGGATTCTCGCTGATCATGTCGGGAATCTGCGACGCTAGAATAGCATGAGCGTCAAGCTCGTTGAGGGCTTCACACAGAGAAGGTTTCGGTACGTCAATGCCACGTTCCTTAAAACGACGGATGACCTCTTGTGCGGTCCCCTGTTGACGCTGCAGGGTCCAGGAATATACTGCGTCGGCGCGCAGCCCCGTATTGATCAGGTGCTCTCCCAGAATGCCGGCCTGACGCAGACCTTTTTCGGAAAGTCTGTCATAATTATCCTCTCCGAAGGATGCCTGACCATGTCGTATCATATAGATTATACTCATGGCGAACTCTATAAAACACGGAGGCGGACATGTCAACAAGATCTAGAGCGAACGTTCGCTTCCTGTCTTCATTCTATATCCAGAAAGCGAGGCGTTTCTCTTGAGAGGAAGGCCGATATTCCATGGTAGCATTCGCCCGTTGTGCTGAGCGTAACGGCTCTTTCCGTTTCCAGTTCGAGGGCATCCTGCATGGGTATACCGCAGGCCGAGCGAATCACTTCCAGGGCGGAGCGGACGGCGCGCGGCCCATTTCCGGCAATAGTCTCAGCCAGTTCGACAGATTCCTCAAGAACCCTGGCCCGTGTGCTTATGCGATTGATTAAGCCGAGAGCAAGTGCCTCCCGGGCCGTAACCTCCCGGGCGGTAAGTATCATATCGGCGGCCTTTGCCGGACCTACCAGTTGCGCGAGAGCTGCTGCCCCGCCCCAGTCCGGCATGAGTCCCAGACGGACTTCCGAGAAACTGATAACGGCTTCAGGATCCATAACCCTTAAATCGCATCGAACCGCAAGTTCCGCTCCTCCGCCATAGGCCTTGCCGTTGATGGCGGCGATAAGGGGAACGGGCAGAGAGACCAGGCCGTCCACTGCTGTACGAATGTTCCGAATTAATTTTTCAACGGGAGCGCGATCATGTTTTTCGACTGCTTCGATCAAGTTGGAGATTTGCGGGTTATCGGGATTGACGTCAAAGCCGGCGCTGAACGCCTTGTCACCGGCACCGGTCAGTACAATAACCCGTGGCAGATTTTCCCGTAATTCCGCCACCACTCGCTCGAGTTCAGACCACATTGTCTGATTAAAGGTGTTTAACCTGTGCGGGCGATCAATGGTGATAACCGCGACATGATCCTTACGTTCAAGACGAATACCACATTCGGACATCTTTCAATCCTTTCCGTGCACATTCCTGGTACATTGGGCGAATGGGAAAAAGGGCCGATCGGAACGGTCTCTTTTTTCTTCAGGGGGATTTATTCGCCCGTATATTCGCCCTGTGCCCGCAGACTTTCAAGCTCTTCTTCTTCAAGTTTCCTGAATGCTATCTTTCCGACAAGCGTGAGCGGAAGTTTTGTGCGGAATTCGATTTCTCTCGGGCAGCTCCATTTAATCAGGGATTTTCGACAGTGATCAATGAGTTCTCCCTTCATCTCCTCTGTTTCCTTCGAAGGATCCTTCATGATCACGAAGGCCTTGACCTTTTCGACCTGCACCTTGTCAGGCACTCCTATAACGCAGGCATCCGCGACATCCGGGTGGTCGTAAAGAATCTCTTCCACCTGCGCGGGATATACATTCATTCCGGATGACTTTATCATCCTTTTGAGCCTCAGTTTGAAATAGAAGAACCCATCCTCATCCATGCTGGCGATATCACCGGTATGGAGCCAGATCCTCCCGTCGGCATGTTTTTTCAGGGTATTGGCGGTTTCTTCCGGCTGATCGAGGTATCCAAGCATGACCGCCGGGCCGCTGACACACAGTTCCCCATCTTCGCCCAGCGGCGCCTCTTCGGTGGTATCCTTTGTGACAACCTTTGCCAGCATATCCGGGAACGGCACACCGACGCTCCCTTCTCTGTAATCATTTATGGGGGTAGCCATGATGGCCGTAACCGCTTCGGTCAGCCCATACCCTTCGAGCAGTTTTACACTGCCTCCCCCCTTGCGGACCGTTTCTTCGAATTTTTCTTTTACCACCCGTGGAAGCGTGTCGGCGCCACTAAAGGTAGCCTTTAAACAACTCAGATCGGCGCCTCTGAAATCGGAGTTGCGGCACAGGGCTTCGAACAGTGTCGGGACCCCCACCATCAAAGAGGGCTTCTTGGTCTTGATGAGCTTCGCAACCGTCTCGGGTGTGAAGGTGGGGACCAGGATGCTCTTGGCGCCTCCCATGAAAGCGGCATTCACGCATACCCCCAGGCCGAAACCATGGAATATCGGGAGGATGGCAAGTATAGAGGCTCCCTCCTCTACGTCTTTCATTCTTCCCCACTCGGCCACCTGCATCCCCTCGCTTATGAAGTTCATGTTGGAGAGCATGATACCCTTCGGGACGCCCGTGGTGCCGCCGCTGTACAGAATGACCGCGAGATCGTCCGTGTCCACTTTGACTTCTGGCGCCGGCGGAAAATTCTCGCTCATGAGATCTTTCCACCATCTGACCCGTGAATCCGCGGGGACCTTCGGAATCTTTCTCCCTTTGGTGATATAAAAACCGAACTGTTTCAACGGAGGAAGGTAGTCGCCTATCTTTGTCAGAATGAGCGTCTCAACGCCGGTGTTAGTGAGGATCTTGTTGAAGACGCCGTAGAACGCGTCGAGTGTCATGGCAAATGTACTCTTGCTGACATTCAGATAAAACTCTATCTCGCTGGCAGTGGAGAGGGGATGGATCATGCTTGCCACCGCACCGAGTTTGTTCGCCGCGTAAAAGCAGATGATACCCTGCGGGGTTGTGGGCATGGAGATGGTAATGCGGTCTCCTTTCTTGAGGCCGATGGCTGCCAGCGCGTTGGCAAATCTTTCTATCTCACCGGCAAACTGTATGTACGTAGAGGTATATCCCATAAAATCATAGGCTATGGAATCGGGATACTCTTTAACCGAGCGCATAAGAGATTCGTACATGCTGATTCGGGGGTAATCAAGGGTTTCAGGGGTGTCTTCATAGAATTTAAGCCATGGCTTCTTTTCATACATGTAACATCGCCCTCCTTACATTTTTGTCAACCAACTTTTTCTGCCCCTTTGTATTGAAAAAGTCAATACAAAAAACAGGTGACAGTTGTACGGTAATGTGCTACCAGTTTTTCGCGGGGGCGTGTCTTTTTCTCAATCCGGAATCCCAAAAGAAAGGAGCACCTATGGAGAGATTCAATGATTTTTACGAGGCGGTATCAGATACCGGAAAGTATATCAGGGATCTGAAGAACAGCGGAAAGAAAATCCTGGGGTATGTGTGTTCCTATACTCCCGAGGAGATTGTTCTTGCCGCGGGAATTCACCCGGTGAGGCTTTTCGGCGCGGAGACAAATAGTGCCCTGGCCGACGCCCATCTGCAATCCTACACCTGTTCTCTCGCGAGGGGCGTGCTTGAAGGCGCGCTTTCGGGCAAACTGGGGTATCTCGATGGTATGGTATTTCCCCATACCTGCGACACTATTCAGAGGCTTTCAGATATCTGGCGTCTCAACACGGATTTCGGTTTTTTTGCGGATGTTGTCCTTCCCGTGAAGCTCGACACCGAAAGTGCGAGAGAATATATGAAAGACGTCCTCCGAAAATTCAGGAGCGATCTGGAGGAGGGCATGGGTGTCACGATAACCGACGAGGCGCTGAAGGAATCGATCGAAACATACAACATAATACGCGGCTGCCTCAAGACCATCTACGAACTGCGCTCCGCGGACCCCGGCATACTGACGGGCGGCGATGTGCATGCAATCGTCAAAGGCTCCATGATAATGGACAGAGACTATCTGGTGAAAAGACTCCCCGAAGTCATAGAGATGCTGAGAGATAGAAAACCTTCAACGGACATGGGGAAAAAGAGGATAGCGCTGGCCGGCAGTATATGCGACCACGCGGATGTGTATACCCTTTTCGAGAAAGTGGGGGGTGTTGTCGTATGGGACGACCTCTGCACCGGCTCGAGGTATTTTGAGGGGGAGATCGACACGGATGGTGATCCCGTTGCGGCAATCGCAAACAGATATACCGAACGGCAGATATGTCCCGCGAAATATATATCGAACACGTCCCGGGGGGACAACATAGTAGAGATTGTCAGGAAACATGGTGTCCAGGGTGTTCTATTCCTCCTGCTGAAATTCTGTGACCCGCACGATTTTGACTATCCCTATATGAAGGAATTCCTGGACAGGGAACATATCCCCAGTATGCTGCTGGAGATCGAAGATCAGCTGCCGTCCGAGGGTCAGTTGCTGACGAGATTTGAGACTTTCATCCACATGTTGTGAAAAAGGAGAGAAGATATGACGGATAGCGACAAGGGGAAAAACAGCAGAAAGATCAAGGCGGTCGGGAAGATGAAAGAGATCATGACCACCTACTACATAGATGCCAAATCAGCCAGTCAGACAGGAAAGAAGGTGGCATGGATCACCAGCGGAGGGCCCGTGGAACCTCTGATAGCAATGGATGTGATTCCTGTATATCCAGAGAACTACGGGGCCATGATCGGAGCTTCAAAGATGGGCGGCGATCTGTGCGAAAAGGCGGAAGAGCTGGGATACAGTGGTGACCTGTGTTCCTATGCAAGGGCCGATATTGTGTGCTCCATGGTGGACGGCGGACCCATAGGGGGATTGCCGAAGCCCGACATGCTTATATGTTGTAACAACATATGCGGGACCGTGCTCAAATGGTATGAGATACAGGCGCGGTATTACAACGTTCCCCTCTTTATCTTCGACACGCCCTTCTGCCACACCGAATACACAGAGGAGTCAAGGAAATACGTTCGGGCACAAATCGATGAATACACACGATTTCTGGAAAATGCGTGCAAAACGAAGTTTGATCATGACAGGATGAAAGAGGTGGGGAGGCTCTCGGTAGAGGGACAGGAGCTGTGGCAGGAGGTGCTCGACACCGCCATGAACAGGCCTTCCCCCATGACCTGTTTCGACGCGTTCTTCCATCTGGCCCTTATTGTTACCTTACGGGGAACGCAGATAGCCGTGGATTACTACCGGTCGCTCTTGGAAGAGATGAAGCAGCGGGTAGCCGACGGGATCAGCGCGATACCCAATGAAAGATATCGGCTGTTGTGGGACAATCTCCCCATCTGGTATCGGGTAAAGTGGTTGTCGGAGAAATTCGCGGCGCATGACGCCTGTCTCGTGGCCGACACCTATACATCCGCGTGGTGCGGCCAGCTCAAATATATGGACGAAGACAATTTTCTTGACTCCATGGCTGAGGGATACACGAGGATATACCTCAACATCGGCGTGGATGAGATGATAAAGATAGTGCTGGAAATGGTGGACAAATACGATGTGGACGGTTTCGTCATGCATTCGAACAGGAGCTGTAAACCCTATTCATTGGGCCAGTACGACATACAGCGGGCGGTTCAGAAAGAGAGGGGCATCCCCTCTGTCATGATAGAGTCTCACATGATAGACGAGCGGAGTTTTTCCGAGAGCCAGGCGGAAACAAGAATAGACGCCTTTATGGAGATGATCAAACAGAAAGGGTGAGAGATGAACGATATACGGTATGGTTTGAAGGATCAGGTTGTGGTTGTGACGGGGGGAAGCAGAGGAATAGGTCTTGAAATTGCACGGAGCCTGCTTGGGGAAGGAGCGAAAGTGGTCATATGCGGCAGAAAGAGTGAAGGACTCGATGCGGCGGCGGATATCCTCGGTGGGGGCGATAATCTTATGACCTTCCAGGCCCACATCGCAAAGGAAGCCGATGTCAACGCTCTCTTTGACGCGGTCATCGACAGATTCTCACGCCTGGATGTGCTCATTAACAATGTCGGCATGAACATTATGACCCTGTCGGTGGCGGATACCGAACCTGCCCTGTGGCAGAAGATCATGGATACAAACCTGAATGGAACCTTTTTCTGTTCCAGAAAAGCGGCCGCCGTGATGAAGGGGCAGGGTACCGGAGGCAGGATAGTGAATATATCATCCATCGCCGGCAGGAAGGCATCTCCCGGTATGGGTGTATACGGCATCGCAAAGGCGGCAGTGGAGATGTTTACCAAAGTCCTTGCATCCGAACTTGCGCCCTTCAACATCCGGGTAAACGCGGTTGCGCCCGCCATGGTGCGGACGGCCTTCAGCGAACCCTTCTGGTCCAACGAGGGCATTCACCGGGAAATTGTGAAAGGTATACCGCTGGGAAGAATAGCGGAACCGGTGGATGTTGTACATCCGACGCTTTTCCTCGCTTCCGAAGCGTCCGGTTACATTACCGGGCAGACCCTTATGGTGGATGGCGGAGCTTCGGTCATATAGAAACGTCCCGTAAACAAAATGAATGCAAGGAAACGGAATATGATTACCGCCGGAATAGATATCGGATCCATAACCGCCAAGGCGGTCGTTCTGTCGAATGGCAGGATACTCGGTTCGAAAGTGATCTTCACGGGGTATAACGCCCGGCAGGCGGGCAAGATCGTATTTGAGGATCTTCTCACGGAGCTGGACCTGGACGCATCATTA
>CAZOHQ010000015.1:0-14895 GCA_964579455.1 uncultured Syntrophaceae bacterium
AAGAGGTGCCATCGCTTACAGTGGCAGAACCGTGGATATTATCGGGTTGCAGTCAATTTCGTTCGCAGGTTCCACCGTGGAACTCGAAAAAATACTCAGCGATCTGGGAGCAAGAAAAGTCGGCACCGAGATATTGATTTCTCTTTCAGGTGATGTTCTGTTTGATTTTGACAAATGGGAGATTAAACAGGAAGCCCAAAAAGAACTCGCAAAACTTGTCCGGGCCATCAGTGAGCTCAACAAAAAAAATGTCGCCATTGAGGGGCATACCGATTCCAGGGGATCGGAGGTATACAACCTGAAGCTTTCGCAAAAACGGGCGGAAGCGGTGAAAACCTGGTTTGAGACAAAGGGAGATCTCGCCGGCGTGACCTTCAAGACCATCGGCTATGGCGAGTCAAAACCCGCAGCCCCAAACAAAAATCCTGACGGATCAGACAACCCTGAAGGTCGGACAAAAAATCGCAGAGTAGAAATTCGCATTCGATAATCAATCTGGAGGGGCACCGATTCATCCCGGCTTCCCTCAAATATACACCTCTTGTACCACCTGTGTATATCGCAACCTCTGTATGTTTCGGTGGAATGCCGACAAACCACACCCTATGGTATCAGCAGGTTACGTATGCATACCGGCTGACAATGGCCTTATTTTGTTGCTTTTTGTGAAAATGGGATTACACTTGGACTAAAAGGAGTTTACACCTGTGATCATTCCGGCCTCTCCATGGACCATGATGGCAAAAGCCTATTTCAACGTGATTCCCGATGCACATCGCTGTTTGAATACGTGGAAAAATCTTGCGAAGCAGATTCCGGATCCGGAACTTCGAAGACAGGCGTTGATGAGCATACGGACAAAAACTTTTCATTGTGAGGGCGGATCTGCCTATGGATTGCTGGCAGGGGAGAAATGCGAAGAGGCGATTCGTTTTATTGTCGCGTATCAGACGATCAGCGATTATCTCGACAATCTGTGTGATCGCAGTACGTCTGCAGACCCGGCTGATTTCCGCGCGCTTCATGAGTCGATGCTTCACGCGTTAACACCCGGGGCCAGCTGTACCAATTATTATCGATTACGGGACGAGCAGGATGATGGAGGATATCTGATATCGCTCGTGACGACATGCCAGGATGTATTAGAAAAACTCCCCGCATATGATAAAATCTCTTCAGCGCTCCATGAACTGGAGGGCTATTATTGTGACTTGCAGGTACATAAGCATGTGAAAGAGGAAGAGCGTGTCCCTCGTTTGAAGGAATGGTATGAAGCATACCGGAATGACCTGCCGGAAATGAGCTGGTATGAATTCTCGGCATGTTGCGGTTCAACTCTCGGCATCTTCTGCCTGGTTGCCTGCGCATTCGATGATACATGCTCGGATGATCTGGTGTCACGCGTAAAAGGGGCTTATTTTCCGTGGGTACAGGGGTTTCATATCCTTCTGGATTACTTTATCGATCAGGAAGAAGACCGCGTCGGAAGAGATCTGAATTTTTGTTCTTTTTACAAGGATGAGGAGGAGATGCTCAGGCGGTTGACACATTTTTTTAATCAGGCGGACAGAAGCATCTCCGGATTGCCCAATCCGGAATTTCATCGGATGGTTAACCGTGGATTATTTGCCATCTACCTCTCGGACAAAAAAGTGAGCAGACAAGAGACCGTACGGAGGATTGCTAAAAAGATCATTCGCCTCGGGGGATGGGCGACATATTTTTTCTACGTGAATGGGTGGATCTATAGGAGGATTAAACAAGCATAACAGCTATGAACCGCACGTTGTATGAAATTTGTTTGCGGTGGGACCTCTCAACAACGATGATTGGAGGATGTCATGAAATGGCTATCGGCATTGGTTGTGGTATTGGTACTGGTATTAGTTGTAATATATTATATCGTTGATCCTGAAAAGAATGAGCTGAATGAAGCGGTGCGGGCACAGTTGGGCGGTACCTATATTAACCTTTCGGACGGCATGACACATTACAAATTAGAGGGTCCGGAGGGCGGTAAGGTCGTGGTCCTCGTGCATGGAGGAACCGTTCCGATATGGACGTGGGACAAGCAGGTTCAGGCATTGAACAGTGCGGGTTTCAGGACTCTCACCTATGACAAGTATGGCAGGGGGTATTCCGACAGGCCCGATGTAGTCTATGACCAGGAGCGGTACCAAAAGCAACTGTTGGAACTGGTTGACAAACTGGCTTTAATAGAACCATTTGACGTGGTAGGCCTTTCTCTTGGAGGCGGCACCGCTGTCAATTTTACCGCCCGATATCCCGAGAGAGTTCGAAAGCTGGTTCTTATTTCTCCGTTGATCAATAATTTCGAGGTCCCTTCCTTCTTCCATATCCCTGTTTTCGGCGAATTTATTGCACGCATTGCCGGGGTACGAGTCATTGTCAACCGCTTTGTTTCCCTATTTGCAAACAATCCGGAGTCTGAAAAATATACCAGGCTTTTTGTGGAACAAACCACGTATAAAGGTTTCCAGCGATCTATTTTATCAATGCTCAGAAATGATGCCGTTGGGGATTATCGTAATGCCTATCAGATCGTTGGTAATCAGGAACGTGATATACTGCTGATCTGGGGAACAGCGGATACCGAGATCACACAAGAAATGATCAGCAGCATACGATCCCGTATCCCCCACCTTACGTTTCAACCGGTTGAGGGCGCCGGTCACGGAATCGTGTTCCAACAAACCGATACCGTCAACAATGCAATACTAGGCTTTTTGTCATAATACATCTTGAGGATCGGATGTAATCCAAGGGGAAATCCCTGCAGATACCATATCCCTGATAACGTTTTCATTTTTCCGGTGTTTTATTCTTCCAAGATCGCCACAACCCTCGCAGGCCCGGCACTTCCCCCTTTGATCTTCAGAGGAAAGCAGGCCACCTTGAATCCGAACGGCGGGAGCGGCCCCAGATTGACGAGCCGTTCGATGTGACAGTACGGAATACCGGCTTGATGGGCCGCCCAGAAAATGCCCGCTTCCTGTTTTTCAATAGCTTCCTGTGCCTGCATATTGAGCGGTGAATCCCAGCCCCATCCGTCAATCCCCATGACACGAATGCCTTTTTCATACAGCCACCTTGTGGAGTCTGCCGTGACACCGCAGCCCTTGAACATGTAGTCGGGATCGCCGTAAAATATATCTCTTCCGGTCTGAATCAGGACGATATCCATCGGATTGAGGTCATATCCGATACGTTCCAGCTCTTTTTTAATATCATCTACGGTAACGGCATCCCCCTCTCCCTTCCAAGTCATGTCCAGCTTCAGACCGTCACCGAAGAACCATTCAAGCGGCAGTTCGTCAATCGTTTGAGATGTATTACCTCCAATGGTGCTGTTGTAATGCCATGGAGCGTCGACATGCGTCGAGTCGTGCGTTCCGAGTCTTGTGATGGTTTCTGTTGCCCATCCCTCACCATTGCGGAAGAGTTTTGCCGGAAGGCGTAGAAGAGCCTCCACCTGTATCGCGCCTTCGGCGTGATTATGATAGACAATCTCTGTCTTCAGAAATTCAGGAGTACCCTCGTCACTTGGGGCAATTGTGGAAGAAAGATCTATAATGCGCATGTCATACACCTCCATGAAATTAGATTTACCCTCTTAAAGCTCCTTTGATCATTGACTAAACTATTTTCGTGTAATGTCAAGGAAGATATTGAAGTTCACCGCTATCCCGTATCAATAAGATCTTCGCTTTTGCTACGGCAAGTTGTGGTGAATGTGCTCACTGTTCAGTTCAATTGGCAAAAGACGGTGCGGTATCGAAAGGAATAGAATCGGTTGTACCTTTACCCGTTCACACCTTCATCGCCTGCTTCGTATTCAGAATATTATTTCAGCGGCCTCTAACTCTCTTGACTGTATGGATGGGCTGTGCTAATTTTCTTCCCGGAACGGAGATGGATACAATGAAATTTACGCATCTAGATGAAAAAAACAGGCCAAAGATGGTCGATGTAACTGCCAAGGAGCCCACCCTGAGGGAAGCTATCGCCGGCGGCACAGTACTGATGAGGCCTGATACCGTGAGAGCCATAGAGTCGGGTGGTGTTTCAAAGGGTAACGTGTACGCCACCGCAAAGATCGCGGGAATCATGGCTGCCAAGAAAACAAGCGATATTATTCCGATGTGTCATCCTCTCGAGCTTACCGGGATCGATATTGATTTTTCGAGTAATATTGAGAAGGGTGAGATAACCATTACTGCAAAAGCCAAAACCTTCAACAGAACGGGCGTAGAAATGGAGGCCATGACCGCGGTGAGCGTTGCCTCGCTCACGATATATGATATGTGCAAATCTGCGGACAGGGCGATTGTACTTTCCGATATAAAGCTACTGAAAAAGAGTGGGGGCAAGAGCGGTACTTTTGTGAGGGAAGAGTAATCGACCATGCAGGCAAACATCTATAAAACGAGAGGGGCGTTTCTCATCCCCATTTTTCTGGATTCTTTGTTTCTCCTTGTGTTATTAGTAATCTCTATCGTCGACAAAAAGCTTCCCCTTGAGACGATAGTTCTTTCCATTATATTCGTCCCTACCCTGTATATTTTTCTTGAATCGATTGTGCGCAGGACGATCATTGGGGATGATGGCGTTACGATACGGAAGCTTTTCAGAGGAAAACAGCTCAAATGGCATCATATTACCAATGTAGATGCTATGGCCGTGCATAAAAAAGTGTATCTGCTACTGACCACTAAGAGAGGATTTCACGCGTTGGCTAACTCTCATGGAGATTTTACCTCTCTTGTGAAAGATGTTGTCCAGCATGTCGATCAGGAAAAGGTCGAAGAGGATGTCCGGAAGGTTATCGAGCATCCGGTAAAAAGGATGTCTGATATAGTATCCGCGTGGGTTGCGTCTGTCATTCTTCTGGGGGCGATTGCCCTGAAGATTGTCTATTAAACTATTCTTATTCATATGTCCCCAAGGAGCACTGTATGGGCAAGCAGAAACAGATCAGAGCCGTCATTGAAGAGATTGACAATCCATCTTTTCCTCTTATAGAAGAGATTCTCGAGATGAGGATTGACAAGGTCGTTACGATTCTTGGTTGCAACGGAAATGGTAAGGACGGGGTATATGACGAAGTCCTGTCGATGGTCGAAAAGGCCCTGATAAAGATTGCAATGAGACGCTCTAATAATGTAAAAACAGCCGCCGCCGATTTTCTCGGCATAAACAGAAATACTCTTCATTCTAAGATACAAAAGTTAAAGATACGATAACAACCACGTAATGATATCGCATGGACATCGTGGAACTTTTCAGTACCTTCATTGCAATACTCCTCAATCATTCATCTTGATTGTAAAATATTTCCACAGAGAAAATGTATAGCGCAGTCCGGTCCTCTGGCAGTGGTCAGAGAAGCCGTTTGTCGGCCGGGTTGACACTGCCCAGTATACGGATCATGCGGTCATGTATTTTCCCGTTTGACGCCAGCATGCTCGGAGAGTCGAGATGGTAGCTGTTGCCGGAAATATCGGTGATGGTTCCGCCCGCCTCATCTACGAGAAGCCATCCGGCTGCCGTATCCCATGGATGCAGTTTGAGTTCCCAAAAACCGTCGAAGCGGCCCGCCGCCGTATATGCCAGATCAAGTGCCGCGGATCCCGCACGGCGGATAGCCTGGGCTTCCAGAGCCATTTCATTAAAATAATTGATGTTATTATTCGGGTCTCTCCGTATATCATACGGGAAGCCTGTTGCCAGCAGGCTTCCCGAAATCTCCGTGGTCCCGGAGACCGAAATGCCTGAACCATTCACGAATGCTCCTTCGCCCTTTTCGGCCACAAACAGTTCCTCTGATATAGGATTGTATATGACACCTGTTCTGACCTCTCCGTCTTTTTCCAGAGCAATCGAGACGCAAAAAACGGGGAATCCGTGGGCATAGTTGGTCGTTCCGTCGAGTGGATCAATTATCCATCTGTATCGGGAGCCTTTCTTTATCTCCGTCGACTCCTCCGACAGGATATTATGATAGGGGAATTTCCGGCTGATTTCCGTTATCAATATCTTTTCGGACATCCTGTCCGCCTCTGTAACGATATCGATTTCACCCTTGTAATCTATCTCGTGGTTCTCTTTAAATCTATCCTTCAGAACCGCTCCTGCTGTCCTGGCTATGGATATGGCAAATTCCCCATACTCTGTCATTGTATCTCTCCTTGACTCCGTATTATGAAGGAGATTCTTAACACTATTTTGCAAAACGTTAAAACAAATTCTGTTGCTTCCCCTGTGGATTAATGGTAGGTTTTACAACAATTTTTAAAGGAATTGGCGTATCAGCTGTTATGGACAAGAAGGAAAATGACATTGATTCAATAGAAGTGAAAATCAGTTCGGAAAATCCCAATCTTGACTTAAAGGCGATCAGAGAGTCTATGGGACTTACCTTAGAAGGTATGTCCTCCTCCACGAGAGTGAGTCTTTCAAACCTTAAGGCTATCGAAAATCAAACATTTGAACTGCTTCCGGAGCCGATATATGTCAGGGCTTTTATTGGTACGTATGCCCGTGCACTTGGCATTGATGGCGAAGAGATGCTCTCCCGCTATGACACATATCTGGAGGGTCTGGAGCCCAATGAAAACCACAACAAGATATTAAAACAACTCTCGCAGAAAAAGAGTTACACGAAATTTTGGATCTGGCTCGCGATTGCAACATGTGTGATAGCAGCCATAGGTGTGTTCTCCTTCTATCAATGGAGTCAGGACGGCAGTCAGGAAATGAAGGAACCGGCGCCTGTTGGGGAGGTTGAGACTGCCGGGGAGCTTCAAGGTGCCCCAGGAGACGTGCTCGCAGTACCGGAGAAAGATGACGTTGCCGCTGAGGAAGGGGAGTTTCAGGATTCCTCCGGCGATGCGCCGGCACCGGAGAACGATGGCATGAGCACTGAGGAAAATGGTAAAATACTGGATACACAAGACTCAGATTCAACAGACAGTTCTGATGCGGATGACATACAAAAAACGGCTCCTGTGGTCGGAGATGACATACTGCCGAAAGAAGAAGGTGCGCAATCGGAGGAAAAAGTTGATCAACCGAAGATTGAAGTTCAGCAGCCGGAGGTACAATCCGCTCCTGACGAGGCCGTAACCGGTAAAGAGAGATCCTATATACTTGTAATAGAAGCCTCTGAATTGACCTGGATACAGATACAACGGGATGCGGAGTCGTCATTTGAAATCATGTTACGGCCGGGAGAGAGTGTTACAGAAAAGGCATCGGAAAAATTCAGTCTTATTATTGGCAATGCGGCGGGTGTCGATATCAGTTTTCAGGGAAAGCCCCTCGGTCTTATAGGGGAACAAGGGGAGGTTGTTCACCTGATACTGCCGGCGGACAGGTAAAACAGGTATTGACAAGGACTGCCTTATATCCTAATCTCACGAGATTGAGACCATAGAAAGTCCCGATTGATCGGGAGAGGATTTCAAAATAACCGTAAAACAGGGATTGCGGCACCCTGTGTCAAGAGGGGAATCGAGTATGTTCGGAATAGGCATGCCAGAGTTATTGATTATCTTGGTGATTATTCTTATTATCTTTGGTGCCGGTAAGCTTCCCGAAATAGGTGGAGCCATAGGTAAGGGCATCAAAAACTTCAAGAAATCTTTCCAAGATAACGATGAGGTGGAAAATACCGAAGATCCCAAAAAGATCAATGACGACAAAAAATAACCCACTCCGTAGCCGACTGCGGAGGGTCATTCAGTCATTATTGATTTGGTAAGCTTCTGTTGCCTGTCGGATCATCGCTCGGCACATGCCCTCTCCGCCCCGGGGTACTATCCCGAATACAGCCCTCCACCTTTATACATATCAAGCTTCACACCTTCCCGGTTCTGTCAGCTATACCTATCACTGATCTCCCTGATTTTCAGAGGGCAGAAGATAGGATTCAACAAAATCCATAACAAACCGGGCATAGTCCTCCACGGACACCTTTCTTCTCCTGTATTTCCATCGTTTAAGATACCAGTCCTGAAGCATGGCCTTGATGACGGCCGCCGTGAGTTCCCTGTCAACGGGGGCAAAAAGGCCCGCTGAAATACCCGCTTCAATGATGTCGGAAAAGATCTTTTCCGTAGAGAGTTCCGCCTCGATGGACTGTTTCTTTTTCTCTTTATTGAGGTTTTTGGTCTCCATATAGGCAAAGTAAAACCAGAGCTGGATGACCTCGCTGAGATAGAGATGGGCCTGTATCGCCCTTCTCAGTTTCTGACGCGGATCGTCGATTTCTTCAATCTGATCCGCGAGCACCTTTACAACGAGGGTCCGCCCCTGGGTCTGCATCATATCGAGGAGCTCTTCCTTGCTGGAAAAATAGGTATAGAGGGCGCCCATGCTGAGCCCCGCCTCGGCGCTCAACTCACGAAGGCTCATGGCCGTGAATCCCTTCTTGTTACTTATGGCAAGCGCCGCATCGAATATCTTGACGAGGTTCTTGACGGCAACATCCTCTTTTTTTATTTTTATTTTTTCCCTGTTTTCCAGAAAGAGTTCCCTGCAGATATCCTCTTTGGAAAGACTGACCATTTTTTTAAAGGTTCCGAATCTCACGTTCGTCTCTTACCTCACTTCTCGCTTCTCATAACCCCTCAGAATCCTGCGGGCCACGGACACCTTGTGCACCTCGTCGGCTCCGTCGTAAATCCTTGCAGCCCTCTCATGCCGGTAATAATACGGAATGATACTGTCATCTGTCATTCCGAGTCCGCCATGGACCTGCAGTGCCTTGTCCACGACGTTCTGCATCACATTCGCCACGTAGAATTTAATGAGAGAAATATCCTCTCGCGCCTCTTTAGAGCCACATTCTTCGATCTTCCACGCGGTATGGAGTGTGAACAGTCGCGCCGCCTGAATATCGGCGGCACACTCGGCAATCCAGGCCTGGATGATCTGCTTTGTGGCAAGGGTCCTGCCATCCGGCGTCATCACCCGGTCCGATGCCCGTTTGCACATGAGGTCAAACATCCTCTTGCAGATGCCCAGCCATCTCATACAGTGGTGAATACGGCCGGGACCGAGTCGTTCCTGGGCAATGACAAATGCATGTCCTTCCGGCCCCAGCAGATTCGTCAGGGGTACGCGGCAATTCTGATACATGATTTCACCATGACCGGTATAATCGGTGCCGGCTTCTCCCATCACCGGTATATTGCGAACCTGGTTGAATCCGGGAGTGTCGGTGGGAACAATGATCATGCTTGTCTGAAGATACGGCGGGTTTTCCGGATTTGTCGTGGCCATCACGATGGCAAACGCCGCGCCGTCCGATGACGATGTGTACCATTTGTGCCCATTGATGACATACTCGTCACCATCCTTGACGGCCGTGGCATTCATCATAACCGGGTTGGAACCGGGCATATCGATCTCGGTCATGGAAAAGCAGCTCCTGATATCCCCCCCCACGAGGGGTCTGAGCCACTTCTCCTTCTGTTCATCGGTCCCGTACTTGTACAGGATCTCGATATTGCCGGCATCAGGGGCCTGGCATCCGAAGACATAGTGACCGATGGGCGATCTGCCCAACGATTCCGACACAAAGGCATGCTCCACAAGATCGAGACCCATGCCGCCGTATTCCTTCGGATGGTTCGGCGCCCAGAGCTCCATCTGTTTTACCATGTTTCTCTTTTCCACAAGCACGGGGAGCATCTCTCTGAAAGTCTTGTTTAGAAATTCGGGCTCGAGGGGAATGAGTTCCTTATCCACAAACTCATCCATCATGCCCGTAATAACCTGCACCTTTTCAGGTATTGAAAAATCCATGTGACACCTCCTTTGAGGATCTGTTTTGATAATGACAGGATAGTAAAGATTTGTCCCCTGAGGTTCCAGGTGGAAAATCATATAAAAACCCGTACGGGTTATTCTTTCAATGAAAGAATATACGTGAATTACATAAATCCACTTTCAATCGTTCTCAGCGCCGCCCGCTCCAGAATTTGAACCCCCACGATCATCATCTGGAACCTCTCATCGGACGTCTGCCCGTGGTAGTAGCGATAGTAGATCTGCTGGGCAATTACCGCCAGGCGAAACAGACCGAAACAGTAGTAGAAATTGATATCATCGAACGACAGACCGGTCTTTTCTGCGTAGAGATCGATCTGCTCTTTTCTGGTCATTGCGAATTCGATCGACTCCGGCATAAACCGCAGCATCTGCAGGTCGGGCGGATCGTTCTTTTGCACATGATATGCCAGGAGACTCCCGATATCCATTCCCGGATCACCGATGGTGGCCATCTCCCAGTCCAATACCCCGATAATCCTGGTTGGATCGTTGGCGTCCACGACCATGTTATCGAGTTTGAAATCGTTATGAATAATGGCTGCCCGGTCGGGATCAGGGGGCATGTTTGCATGAATCCAGGCCATTATGTTCTCACAATCCGGGGCATCGGGGGTGCGGGCCTGACGGTAGCGTTCGCTCCAGCCTTCGACCTGGCGCTTTATATATCCATCGGGCTTGCCGAAGGTCTCGAGGCCGACCTTTTTATAATCGATGGAATGCAGCCGGACATGCACATCCACCATATTTTCGTTCAACGCACGGGCCTGATCCGGGCTGAACGTGACACCATCGGGCAGCTCCTTCCTGATTACCATGCCTTTGATACGCTTCATCAGATAGAACGGGCTACCCAGTATGGAATCATCCTCTGTATACAGGACGGGTGACGGACACCAGGGGAATACTTCGTGCAACGCATCGAGAATAGTGTACTCCCGTTTCATATCATGGGCGGTCTTGGCCTTCCTGCCGATGGGAGGTCTTCTGAGGATCAATTCTTCTTTCCCGATCCTGACGAGATAGGTCAGGTTTGAGTGTCCACCGGGAAACTGTTTGAGGGTGACATCTCCCTTCAGGTTCGGAAGAGAGTCTTTCAGGAACGACTCTATCGTGCCGATATTGAGTTCTTCCCCTTTTCGTGCCGAGACAGCCTGATCTGTTTTACTCATCATCACCTTCCTTTCTTATGTTTGAACTAATGTGTTTTCAGGAATAGGAGAAAAGCTAAGCTCCTTGAAAAAATCGACTCGTATTTTCAATCATCATGGTTGCGATCTGCTCCTCGGTTATTCCGGCTTTTTTCAACACGGGAAGCACATCCTCGAAGATATGGATTGGGTTATAGTTCGGCATCACCATCGAGACGATTTCCGGAACGCCCGGCCTTGCCAGCCAGAAATTAACCCAGTCATGGGAAAGCATGATCTGCGATACATAGCCCAAACCGATAAGCCCGATCAGGCATGCTTCACGGCGCGAATCCGGTGGTGTCCCCACTATACCCTCGATACCGAAACGGTCGAATCCGATGTATACTCCCTTTTCCAGGATACTCATCAGATACTCGATATCGGTGCTTCCGCCGATGTGGCCGATCATTATACGTTTGGGATCTGCCCCCTCTGCAATCAGCAAATCCGCCTGCTCAGATCCCATGGTGCCTTCCTCGGTGTGGGTCAGAATAGGAATTCCATCTTCTTTTGAAACTTTTGCGGCCGCCTTGAAAAACATCTGTTCGTACTCGGAAATGACACCTTTGCTCGATGCCAGTTTGAATACTCCGGGCTTAACTCCCGTCGTGCCGATTCCGTCGTGTACCTCTTTTTTAAACATGTCATATATCTGAGTTACCCCATCTCCGAACTTGCTCATTAATTTGAAATATGGGGTGGCCCCCTCTGCTTCAGAGTAGTAGCCGGAAGCACAAATGATATTGATGCCGCTTTTTTCTGAAACCTCGTGCAGCAATAACGGGTTGCGGCCACAGTCATTCGAAGTGGCATCCACTACTGTATTGACCCCGTGGGCCTTGATCTTCTCAGCCATCTCCAGTCCTGCGCGCACACAGGCCTCTCGATCGAAAGGGGCCAGGGTTATGTCACCGTCCCATCCAGGGTATCCGAACACAAAGTGTTCATGAATCAGGGTCTTGCCTAAAGTGCCTGACGGTATCGGCCCTAATACGGTCTGTATTGTCTGCATGGATCACCTCCTCTGCATTACATATTCTTCAGTTCATTCTTTAAAATCTTTCCGCCCGGGTTCTTCGGCAGCATTGTACCCGTTACAACGACATAGTCGGGCACCTTGAAATCAGCGATGCGTTCGCGGCAAAAATCTTTTACTTCATCCTCGGAGAGAACTTCACCCGGTACCGGCCAGATCACTGCCTTGGTTTTTTCGCCCAGAACATTGTCTGGAACTCCAACGACACCTACTTCGAGTACCTTGGGGTGGAGGCTGATCAGGTTCTCGAGCTCAACGGAGTAGACATTCTCGCCTCCCCTGCATATCATGCTTTTAATGCGGTCAACCACATAGGTGTAGCCGTCATCATCCATGTAGCCTAAATCACCTGATTTAAACCAGCGCCTGCCATTTTCGTCGGTAAAGAAATTTGTAGTTGTCTCTTCCGGAAGGTTCCAGTACCCTGGGCTGATTGAAGGGCTGCATGCCAGAATTTCGCCGGTCACTCCCCGGACTACATCATTCATTTCCGAGTCGACGATGCGCAACCCGCTGTTGCCTAAGGCACCGCCAACACTGCCAGGCTTTGAAAGGATCGTTTTCCAGTCTCCCGCCATTCCCATCAGCCAGCCGGCCGAAGTCCCTTCGGTGAAGCCATAGCCGTTTCCGATGCGGGAGTTAGGAAAATCTTCTGAAAGCCTGAGACACATCTCCGGCGGCATGGGAGAACCTCCTTGCAGGATATAGTTAAGATTGTTGGCTTTTACGAGGTCAGGATATCGAGGCTGCAAGCTTAAAATCCAGTACATGGCGGAGACAATGACGGTAAAGTTTATCTTTTCGTCGATCAGCACGTTAAGCACTTGTTCCGGGCTGAAGGTGGTAATTGCCACAGCTGAGGCACCCATCAAGTTCAGATTGATCAAGGTATGCAGCGTGGTAACATGGAAGAAGGGAGTCACAATCAACTGCTTCCATTCGCTGATGTCTGTGTCGGGATCATAGGCCTTTGCCAGAGAGTATTTGCAGTTCATGGCATTATTGATTACACCTCGGTGCAGTATGATGGTGCCCTTGGGTTTGCCTGTTGTACCCGAGGTATAGACCAGGCTGCAGATGTCTCTTTCGCTCACATCAACAAGGACTTCCCCGGGGGCTTTTTTCTCCATCATCCCCCCAAGCGGTATCGCCGAGTCTTTTACTTCCGCTCCGGAAACAAACATATGGCGCAGATCGGGTAGTTCACCGTGAATATGTTTTACGCTGTCCCATAAACCTGCTTCGATCGCTGCGGCGACGCAGCCACTGTCTTCCAGTTGTCGCAGGGCCTCGCCTGCGGCCAGTCTGGCATTGACGATGACTGAAATGGCCCCGATCTGCGATAATGCCAGATACATGACAAAGGCTTCAGGGATATTGTTCATCATAATTGCAACCCGTTCACCCTTTTGGATGCCATAGTCTTCCTTCAGGCAGTAGGCAACGTTGTTGACCAGTGTATCAAACTCATTGTAGTTCCAGCGGATATTGAAATCAGGGAAATAGAGCATTTCCCTGTCACCGAATCGGGCCACCCCTTCTTTCATGAGTTCGGTCAACGTCCCGTACCGGCAGGCCCATACATCCTGAATCTCGTTTTCATAGCGTACTTTAATTACCCCGTCTTTTGGCCATTGCAGGGGCGGTGTAAGAGATACTTGAGAAGATTTTCTTGACATGGCTCCCCTCCTTTTTGTGGTCGTACATGACATGAATTTGAAAACATGTATCTTTTACTGTTTGAAACATCATGTGTCAATAAAATATTGAGCGAGCGCTCGTTTTTTTCTTGTAATATTTTGAATGGTATTTTACCCTGTGACACATCACCGTAAAGGCAAATAAAGCTGTATCTCTGGGCAAGATTGTATATGAAAATTCTGGTCTGCATAAAACAGGTACCCGACTCGGAAGGAGTACTGTCCATACGCAACTCCGGAAAGGGGACAGAATTCGAGGGGACCTACAGGATGAACCACTTCGACGAGTTTGCCCTGGAAGAGGCCCTCGGGATACGCGAGAAGATGCCCGTCGAGACCATAGACGCCGTATCGGTGGGACCCGCCCGGATAGAATCAACGATACGAAAGTCTCTCGAGATGGGCGCCTCAAGGGGTATTCATATTATTACCGAAGGTGGGGAACATATACCCCCCCTTGAGACGGCGACACTGATCGCATCATTTGCCGGAGAGGAGGGGTATGATCTCATTCTCGCCGGGGTCATGGCCGAGGACGATATGCAGAGCCAGGTGGGCCCCATGATTGCCGAGATGCTCGGATATCCATCAGCATCTTCCGTCATCTGCGAGGAAATAGATCCTGAAAAGGGAATTCTCTACGCTGAGCGGGAAATCGAGTCGGGAATGCGGGAATGTCTTGAAATGAAACTTCCCGCCCTCCTCACGATACAACCCGGCATCAACCGACCCCGCTACCCTGCCCTTTCGAATGTACTTCGGGCACGGACCCAGGAGATTACCATACTCACGACTCCTCCCGAAGAGAAACGGGAAAAGAGAGAGAAGATCGTCACGTTCAGGCACCCCGAAGCGACATCGAAGGGCCTGGTGCTGGAAGGCGACAAGAAGGAGAAGGCCAGGAAACTCATACATATATTGCATGAGAAATCAATCATATGAGCGATATCATGAAAAACAAACAGATCGTCGTGATCGCCGAACATCGCCAGGGGAATATCACACCGGTAACGGGAGAAACCCTTTCTCTTGCCCGGGAGCTTGGAAGTCTTCTCGACATGGAGACAACAATCATAATCCTGGGAAAATCCATGGAAAATCAGGCATCTCA
>CAZOHQ010000016.1:0-14569 GCA_964579455.1 uncultured Syntrophaceae bacterium
ATGTCGGCCAGAAGCTGAAACTGAAGATACCTTCAGGCACTCCTGCAGAACGTCCCGCGGGACCATCGGTATATGTGGTGAAACGGGGAGACCAATTGGAGAGTATAGCCGTAAGACATGGCACAACGATACGGGCCCTGATGAAGGCCAACAGGATCAAGTCCAAAAACAAGATATATGTCGGTCAGAAGCTGAAGATACACGGTGTAGAGTCTGTGCCAATGGTATATGTGGTGAGGCGAGGGGACAATCTGGAAAGGATCGCCGGGAAATACGGCACAACGATAAGAGGTTTGATGAAGGTCAACAATATCAGGTCAAGAAACAGGATATATGTCGGTCAGAAGCTGAAGATACCCTACGTGTAGGTAATGTAATTTTTTTAAACCATCCGCTCAATAGCGTCTATCTCTTTTGTTAACCTCTTCGGGGATACGGGGCGGGCGGTCTTCATCTCCGGCGCGAAGACTGATATCTTGTATTCCTCCACCATCCACGAGTACTCTTCCACGGCACGCTTTTTTTCTTCGGATGAAGAGGGCGCCTCTTGCAACATCTCTTCCAGCTTGTCGACAAAGGGCTTGATCCTGTCAGCCTTTATGTTGTCCTTCTCCAAGTGTGCCATACCTCTTTCGGCTCGAATCATTGTGGCGCCCAGATACCTCGGTATGTCAGACAACCGTTCCTCTTCATAGAGTTCCACAAAATCCTCCGGTATCAGGTGGTCGATATCTTTTCTGAGGATGGCGATGAAATCTTTAGCGGTCCTGCTGGTTTTATTCGCGATCTCCAGCCTGTAAAGAACCTCTCCGACTTCTCCTCGTGCCTTGACCACCGGTATAACATCCTCCAGTAATCTCTGTGCCTTCGGGAGTATGTTGCGCCCCACGGACTTTGCGTATTCGAGAAATTCCTCCCGGTTTTTGATGTCTTGTTCAAAAAGGGTGCGGATTGTCTTTCGGTATATCGCGTCTTCTATCCGCCTGGCCCCTCCACAATAGCGTGCACCCACTTGTATCTCCTGCGGAAGGGAGAGATGTCTTTTGAGAAATTTCATATCCTTCCTGAAATGGAGTTCTAGGAGCGCGGCTACGCCTTTTCTGTGTGTCATCGCCGCCTTTTCCACAGTGCTGAAGAGGCGTATGGCTATGCTGCCGTCATCTCCCCTTTCCAGCGCCGGGTACGCCAGGCCCTCGTCACCGTCTTTGTCGTTCAGGGCGATACTCTCAGGGAGGTCCGAAAAGTTCCATGAGGTTATCCCCTCTTTTTCCCAATGTTTCTTTGCCTGCTTCAGTGCGAAGGATTCTCCGCCGACAGGGATATCATCCCGGAGCAGGCGGATATCACGGCCGGCACGTATCTCTTCTCCCCTCTCGTTGACAATGGAAAAGCGCGTCTTCAAATGATCGGGGATATTATCAATCGGCCATGCCGAGGCCGGAATGCTGATATGAAACCTCTCATGTATGAACCGTGCCAGGGATGTGATAAGTGAGCCTCTTTCGTTTTTCATGTCGAACAGTATGGTGTCCACTGTCCGCCCGATGGGCACCAGCATCTTCCTGTATTCTTTTGGCAACCCTTTGATAAGGGCGGTTATCTTTTCTCTAAGAAGGGCGGGTATCTGCCAGTCAGCCGATTCCAAAGGGAGCATCGGGGCGACATCGGAGGGGATATGTACCGTCACTCCGTCGTTCTCTTCACCGGGATTAAAATGGTATGAACAGGGCAGTGCCCTGTTGCTTAAGGTTATTTCATCCGGGCACAGGGAAAGCTCTTCTTCCGGATGGCACTCCATGATGTCTTCTCTGTTCATGCGGAGGAAATCGTCGCTCCCCCGATCTTTTATCAGTTTCCTCAAGGTCCTGATGTTGTAAGCGATGCCGATACGCTCCTCGTAGAATGCGGTAATGACGTCCTCGCTTACCAGGATATTTCTCCTGCGTATCTTGTCTTCCATCCCGGCCACTTCTTCGGCCAGATCCAGGTTGTGTCTCAGAAAGGGGAGGGGATCCCTGATATTCCCCTCCACGAGGGCGCTTCTTATGAATATCTGCGTGGCCTCCACGGGGTTTATGCGGCCGTATGACACAGGCCTTCCCGGCACTATTATCAGGCCGTGGAGCTTAACCTGCTCACTCGCGACAACCTCGCCCCGATTCTTTTCCCAGTGGGCTTCCAGATAATCGCGGCGGCAGAGATCACCTCCAACCTCCTCCAGCCATTCGGGCTGTATGACGGCGTTGAGCCTGGCAAATATCCTTGATGTCTCCACTATCTCCGCCGAGACTATCCAGTCTCCGCCGCGGTTGAAGAGCCCTGAACCGGGGAAGATCATGGCCTCTTTCCCCTTTGCCATCTTATATATGTTTTTTTCCTTCTTTACCCCTATGCTTGAAATATAGCCGCCGAGAATAGCCTTGTGTATCCCTTCGTAGAGAGCTTCTCCGTGCAGCGTTTCCTTTGTCTTTTTGTGGCCGGCCTCTTCGAGAATGCTCGATATCTGTTCATATACATCCCGCCATTCTCTCATCCTCCGGTAGGACAGAAAATGTTCCTTGCAGAATCTGCGCATCCGGTTTTGTGTCTTCAGCTCTTTTCGGATATCGTGATACCTGTTCCAGATATTCAGGAGTGTTATGAAGTCGGAGGCGGGATTTACGAAGGGTTTGTGCATCCTGTCGGCATCCTGCTCTTTTTCAAGGGGCCGTTCTCTGGGGTCCTGAATGGACAGGGCGGAGGCTATAATGATCACCTCTTCCAGGCACCCCTGCTTTCGGGCATCTATGATCATCCGCGAAATCCTGGGATCCAGGGGCAGGCGCGCCATGGCCCTTCCCCTGCCTGTCAGGAAAATCTTGTTTCCCTCTGACCGGATTGCACCCAGTTCACGGAGTAGTGCGAACCCGTCCTTGATATTTCCGGGAGCTGGCGAATCTATAAAGGGAAATGAAGAGATGTTGCCCATCCCCAGGGCGATCATTCTCAGTATAACCTCTGCCAGGTTGGAACGGAGTATCTCCGGCAGGGTGAAGAAGGGACGTGTCTCGTAGTCCTCTTCCGTGTAAAGACGGACACATACACCGTCTTGCACCCGTCCGCACCGTCCCTTTCTCTGGATGGCGCTGCTTTTCGATATGATCTTTATGGGGAGTCTCCTGGTCCGTGTGCCGGAGTTGTATTCGGATATTCTCGCGAGTCCGGTATCGATTACGTAGCGAATGCCGGGGATGGTAATGGAGGTCTCTGCCACGTTGGTGGCCACAACGGTCTTTCTCTTGCCCGTGCGTGCAAAGACGCGCTGCTGTTCGGAAAAGGACAGGCGTCCGAAGAGGGGAAGCACGGTTGAATCGCTATACTTCTGTGCAGTGAGGATGCCGCATGTATCCAGTATGTCCTGCTGCGTCGGCATAAAGATGAGGATATCTCCGGGGCCTTCTCTTCTCAGTTCATCCACTGCCCTGGCAGTTGCATCCACATGGGATGTTTCACCATTCTCTTCCATTTTTGGATCAATCGGACGGTAGCGGACCTCCACAGGGTACATGCGTCCCGACACCTCTATTATAGGGGCGTTATCGAATGCCTTTGAGAATTTTTCCGGGTCTATGGTCGCGGATGTTATGATAAGCTTGAGATCCCTTCTTCTGCGCAGGAGTCTTTTGAGAATACCGAGAATGAAGTCTATGTTCGCGCTCCTCTCGTGCGCTTCGTCAATAATCAGGGTGTCATATTTGTTCAGATGAGTATCCGACTGTGTCTCCATGAGAAGGACGCCATCGGTCATCAGTTTGATATGGATATCTTTGTTTGTTTTGTCTTTGAAGCGTATCTTGTAGCCGACAGACGTTCCCACCTCTTCTTTCAACTCGTCGGCTATTCTGCGGGCTACCGTTACCGCGGCGATCCTCCGGGGCTGGGTGCACCCAATGATGCCATCTATGCCGCGTCCCGCTTCTATGCACATCTTCGGGATCTGTGTAGTCTTTCCGGAACCGGTCTCTCCTGTGATAACGACAACCGGATGATTTCTTATGGCCTCTATGATTTCATCTTTTTTCTTAGTGATGGGGAGGAATTCGGGGTAGGTGATTTCCGGCAGATGCTTCCTGCGGGACTCCCTTTTTTTGATGGAGGCCCTCAGTTCTTTATCCAGCCCGCGTAGTTTTGTCACAATCTCTTCGTCGTGTTCACTTTTTTCCAATGTTTTGCTTATGAAGCGCAGCTCTTCGGTGATACGGCGCCTGTCCGGCCGCAGAGCCCTTCCCACGTCTGAGCGTATTCTCTTTTGCAGTGATTTTATATCAGTCGGTGCCATCTTTGGTTTTGAGCTTTGAGTTGAAATATTTTTGACCAGTCATATCGTTTGACAGCGATTTATGCATTTTTTCATAATAATAGCAATCCCAATGTGACTGTTCAGACCCACAGCTCAAAGTAGAAGAATTGAAGCCTGCTTCTGAGCAAATCGGCTTTTTGCCGACGGATATGGCTTATTAATTGTACTTTTAGGGGGCTTAGCCAGTCTCAAACATCTGATTAAATTTGATTTTGAGAGACCCATTGTGCTATAGGTCCAAAGATAATTCAGGTATGAAGAGGGAGGAACACAATGACAGATGAAAAGGCTTTGGAAGAACACACCGTGGCAGAGTTGAAAGAGATTGCAAAAAGTACGGGGAAGATCGATGGCGGTCTCAGCACCATGAAAAAGGGTGATCTGATAAGCGCCATACAGGCTGCGCAGGAGGAGATTGTGGAAAAAGTGGAAGATGTCTCTCCCGAAACAGTGGAACAGGTACAGGAAAAGGAGGTGCCAGAGGAACCTGCAAAGGCGCCTGTAAAGAAGACTGGAAAGACACCTGCAAAAGGTCCGGTGACGGTATCGTCCCTGAAAGAAAAGATCGGGGTGCTCAAACAGAAAAAGCAGGAAATGAAAGAGACGGGTGACAAGATGGGGATTAACCGCCTCAGAAGAAGGATAAAAAGGCTTAAAAAAAGGACAAGGTCACTGACGAAGATTGCTTCTTAAACAAACCCCAAGTTGGATGTCGGAGGTTGAACTATGTTTGTAGGGAAAAAGATGACGAGAAATCTTGTAACGGTAACAGGGGATACGAGCATTCTCAAGGTGAAGAATCTTTTAAAACAGCATAATATCGATCAGCTTCCTGTGGTGGAAGGAAGAAAACTGATAGGCATTATTACAGATAGAGACATCAGAGCTAATTCGCCATCTCCGGCGAGCACACTTTCTGTCCATGAACTGAACTACCTTCTCTCAAATATGAAGGCAGCGGATGCTATGACCAGAAAGGTGTTTACCACAACTCCTGGGGCTACCATTGAAGAAGCGGCCAGGTTGATAAATGATAAACGTGTCAACAGTCTGCCGGTTGTGGCTGGCGAAGAACTGGTTGGTCTGATTACTACCTGTGATCTTCTGAATGTGCTTCTTGATTTTATGGGGGTGCAAAGTGCGCCGAGCGGTCGTGTGGAGCTTCGGCTTTCAAGCAATATAGGCGAAATAGCGAAAATAGCGAGTATCATAAACGATATGGGGCTGAGGATAGTGTCCCTGGTTTCTACCATAGACAAAGATGACAGTGATGTGCGTCCCACTCTTGTGAGAGTTAGTACGGACAATACCGATGAGCTTTGCGGGGTTCTTGAAGATGCCGGGTACACAGTTGTTAATGAGTACAAGATGGAAAAATAAGTAAAGCCAGAGATTTGATCCCACAGAAAGAAACAGAAAACACCCGCGTAATGAAAGCGGCGTGGGTTGTCGGACTCGCAACTCTGCTGAGCAGGGTATTCGGCTTTATCCGGGACATGGTGATAGCGGGATTCTTCGGGGCAGGACCGGCCACAGATGCCTTTTTCGTTGCCTTCAGAATTCCCAATCTTCTCCGCCGCCTGTTTGCGGAAGGTTCTCTCACCATAGCCTTTATTCCGGTTTTCACCGGATACCTCAAAAGATCAAAGAAAGAGGCTGTTGAGTTTGCAAGCATCGCTTTTACTCTTCTCTCTATCATTCTCGCACTGGTCTCGGTTGCGGGCATAGTACTTTCCCCCTGGATCGTCAAGATTATGGCGCCCGGGTTTGCTGATGCTCCGGACACGTATGCGCTCACCGTATTCCTCACCCGTCTGATGTTTCCCTACATCTTTTTTATATCCCTGGTAGCGCTGTGCATGGGTATTCTCAATTCCTTCCGACACTTTGCCGCGCCTGCCCTCGCGCCGGTTATTCTTAATATCTGCATAATAGCCGCCGCGTTTCTCCTGAAGGACTGTCTCAGCGATCCGATACTATCTCTCGCTGTGGGTGTTATGGCGGGAGGGGTTCTTCAGCTTGCCATGCAATTCCCGTTTTTGCTCAAGGTGGGCGCGAGGTTGAGGCCGAACTTTCATTTCAACCATCCGGGAATAAAAAGGATAGGCTTGCTGATGCTCCCGGCGGTGTTCGGCGCCGCCGTTTATCATGCAAGCATATTTATAAGCACGATCCTGGCATCCCTTCTTCCTGAAGGCAGCGTTTCGTATCTGTACTATGCCGACAGGGTGGTGCAGCTTCCACTCGGAGTGTTCGCGATTGCGGTTGGAACGGCATCGCTCCCCAGCTTTTCAGAACAGGTAGCCGGAGGAGATTATACTGAATTAAAAAGGACGATAGCATTCTCCCTGAGATTGATACTGTTTGTTACGATACCGGCGATGGTTGCCCTGATTGTCTTGCGCGTACCCATCATGTCCGTGCTTTTCCAGCGTGGGAAATTCGATGCCGCGTCAACGGTTCTTACAGCTCAGGCCCTGCTTTATTATGCCGTGGGCCTGTGGGCCTTTTCATGCATAAGGGTTATCGTATCAGCATTTTACGCGCTGCAGGATACCAGGACTCCTGTAAAAATTGCGGTTGCGGCTCTCCTTATTAATGTTATAATAAGCATCGCACTGATGTTTCCTATGAAACACGCAGGACTCGCACTTGCCACATCAATTGCCTCCGCGGTCAATGTCGTTATCCTTGCCGTGATATTGAAAAGGAAGGTGGGGGTGTTTCTTGAAAAGAACTTTTGGACTTCCGTATTTAAAACCATGCTGGCATCCGGAGTCATGGGGCTGTCGATACTTGTCGTAAACCACACGCTCGGATGGAGCAGCGAAGGGGACTTCGGAGAGAGGTTGTTGTTCCTGACAGTTGCGGTGGCTGTGGGGTTTACCGTATTTACCCTCAGTTCACTCATCCTGGGCAGCTCCGAGATGAAAGCCCTGCTGAGAATAAAGAATGGATAAAGACTATGTTGCTGAAGATACATGACAAGAATCCCCAGATGCGGCTTATACAAAAGGCAGCTCAGGTACTGGAGGGCGGCGGGATCGTGGTATATCCCACGGACACGGCGTATGGGATGGGGTGCGACCTGTTCAATAAGAGGGGTATCGAGAAAATCTATGAGATAAAGAGGAGGAGTAAAAACCAACCTTTCAGCTTTATCTGTTCTGACCTCGGTGATATAAGCAACTATGCTGTGGTGACCAATTATGCGTACAAGATCATGAAACGGCTGCTGCCCGGTCCTTATACGTTCATACTGGGGGCATCCAGGCTTGTCCCGAAGATCCTGCTGCCGAAGAGGAAAGAGGTGGGCATACGAATTCCTGACAACGAGATATGCCTTTCCCTTGTCAGGGAATTCGGGAATCCCATAATCAGTACCACAGTGAAATCGCACGATGGAGAGATACTGACAGATCCGGACATAATAGAGAAAGAATTGGGACATTACATAGATATTGTTATAGATGGAGGTGTCCTGTCTTCTGAACTGTCAACGGTCATGAGTCTTGTGGATGATATCCCTGAAGTTATCAGAGAAGGGAAGGGCGATCCGGACGTTTTTTGACAGGACTGTGCCACATAAATTTAGACGAAGCCTGCTTCTCGTGAAGTGGGTCTTGGGATTTAACACATTAGAAAGAGGGTTATGATGACTAGGAAAATGCTTATCAATACGATAGATGAAGAAGAAAGCCGGATGGCCATTGTTGAGGATGGAAATCTGGTGGAGTACAATATACGGATGTCTGTCCGGGAGCCGACAACCGGTAACATATACAACGGCGTCATCCAGAATGTACAACAGGGACTGCGGGCGGCTTTTGTGGAATATGGCGCCGGCAAGAGCGGTTTCCTGCCGCTGCGTGATGTCGGAGCTGAATACTTCGATGAAAACAGAAAGCTGCCGATAGGGACGAAACTGCCCGTTCAGGTCGTACGGGAAGAAAAGGGGGCCAAGGGCGCGATGCTTACGACATATATCTCGCTTCCCGGACGGTACCTTGTTCTCATGCCCAACAGGCAGCAGAGTGGCGGGATCTCCCGCAAAATAGAGAATGAAGCGGACAGAAAGAAACTCAAAGAGGTAATGGAGCAGATAACCGAACAGGAGGACATGGGATTTATCGTTCGCACCGCCGGCATGAACAGGACAAAACAGGAGCTTATTCGTGACTACCAGATGTTGTCAAGGCTGTGGAAGGACATAAAGGAAAAATCCGAAAAGACGACAGGGCCCGGGCTGATATATCAGGAAACCGACTTCGCTGTTCGTGCGTTCAGGGATTATTATACCTCTGATATCAATGAGATTCTGGTTGATGACACGGAGACCGCTCGGAAGATGAGGGCCTACTGCAGGGCTGTTTCACCGAGAAATGTCAGGATGATAAAGTTTTATAAGGAAGAGGTGCCGTTGTTCGATCGATACGATATCGAGGGCCAGATTAACGAAATATATCAGCGGCACGTCAACCTTAAATCGGGTGGTTCCATCGTGATAGAGCCGACTGAAGCGGGGATAATCATAGACGTGAACTCGGGTCGTTCGAACAAGCGGAACGTGGAAGAGACCGCATACAAAACGAACCTGGAAGCGGCTGAAGAGATAGCGAGGCAACTCCGCTTACGGGACCTTGGGGGACTCATCGTGGTCGATTTCATTGACATGATGGATAAAAATCACATTACCCAGGTGGAAAAGACATTCCGGGACGCATTGAAGGTGGACCGGTCCAGGATACAACTGGCAAAGATATCCAGATTCGGCATGATGGAACTGTCCCGTCAGAAGAAGCAGTCCACGATACAGGAAATCAGTTATGCAATCTGTCCCCATTGCAAAGGAAGTGGTGTCAGGCCGTCTGTAGAATATCTGGCAATTAGCGCGCTGCGGAAGATCAAATCCGAAGCGGTAAAAGAAAAGTCTTCAGAAATTGCAATCACTCTTCCACCCGAGGCGACCGAGTATCTTCTCAACCAGAAGAGAACCCGGATAAGCAAACTGGAGGAACTCCATGATGTTTCTGTACACATCTCGGGAGAT
This sequence comes from uncultured Syntrophaceae bacterium, assembly GCA_964579455.1. GTDB lineage: Bacteria > Desulfobacterota > Syntrophia > Syntrophales > UBA2210 > UBA2210. The sequence goes on from CAZOHQ010000016.1 coordinate 9,390, forward strand.
TCCGATCTGCTATGGGGTGAATTCCAAATCAAGAAGGTGAAGAGAGCAGAAGCTGCCCCTGAGGCGGCGACTGAAACCGCGGGAGATGACGAGACGGCGGCGGCCAAGCCGGCCGTCAGCAGACCGGCCCGGAGGAGAAGAAGGCCCCGGCAGACCAAGCCCGGAAATTCTAAACATCCCGAAGCTGCGGCAAAGGATGCAGGACCGGCTGAGACCGTTGGAAAGGACGCAGGACCGATTAAAACCGGTACAAAGGATGCCGGGCCAGCTGAAACCGTTGCAATAGATAAACCGGATGTAAAGGAATCACGTCCAGCACGTCCTGAAAGAATACAGGATTCCGCACATAAGAAAACTATAGTAAAAAAGATATATGATTTCTTCAAATGAGCAGGTATTGATAATCCTTTTCCACAGGCAGACATACTAAAAGCCCGAGTTCAATTTCTCATGTGAAAAAGGATATGAAAAGAATTTCAGGAAATATAGTTGATGTAGTGAATTCCAGAATCTACGCGGTAAGCATGGTGATTTCGGACGGCAGGATAGCCGACATTATCCGGGAAGAGACTGGTGATGATACCTATATCGTCCCCGGTTTTGTCGATGCCCATATCCATATCGAAAGCTCGATGCTCACCCCTGCTGAATTTTCCAGGATAGCAACCGTGCATGGCACGGTTGCCACAATATCCGATCCGCATGAGATTGCGAATGTGCTGGGTATTGAAGGCGTCAACTATATGATAGAAGACGCAAAGATGGCACCGCTAAAGTTTTGTTTCGGAGCGCCTTCCTGCGTGCCGGCCACGCCCTTTGAGACAGCGGGGGCCGTATTGGGCCTGGAAGAAGTGGAAGAACTGCTCAAACGCGATGAGATAGGATATCTGGGCGAAGTCATGAATTTCCCTGGAGTGCTCAATGGCGATACGGAGGTCATGGACAAAATCCGCACTGCCGCAGAATACTCCAAACCGGTTGACGGCCATGCTCCGGGCCTGCGCGGAGATGACTTGGAGAGATACATTCACGCCGGGATATCGACAAATCATGAGTGTCTTTCGTGTGACGAGGCGCTTGAGAACATCGAAAAGGGCGTTAAGGTTCAGATCAGAAAAGGGTCCGCGGCTGATATCTTTGAAGAATGTCTCCCCATCCTTGACGAGCACTACGAAAGCTGCATGTTCTGCAGCGACGACAAACACCCCGATGACCTGCTGAAGGGCCACATCAATGATATGGTGAAAGGGGCGATCGATTACGGCGTTGATCTCATGAAGGTCCTGAGGATCGCGTCGCTGAACCCCGTATTGCACTATCGCCTGGATGTTGGTCTGCTTCGCAGGGCTGATCCCGCGGATTTTATCAGAGTCGACAACCTCACCGATCTCAATATCCTGGAAACGCATATAGATGGCAGGATCGTGGCGCGTGAAGGCGCCGCGCTGATACCCAAAAGGGCTTCAAAGATCGTCAACAACTTTCATGCAACCCCCAAAGATCCGGATTCATTCGAAATCCCCTGTGTGGAAGGCAGAATAAACATTATAAAGGCCGCTGATGATACGTTGTTTACAGATAGACTGGTTGCTATTCCAAAGGTGGAAAACGGTTGTGCGGTGTCGGATACAAAGAGAGACATCCTCAAGCTGGCGGTCGTGAACCGTTACAAAGACACAAAACCGGCAGTGGGTTTTGTCAACAACTTTGGTATACAAACCGGCGCTATCGCGTCCAGCGTGGCGCATGATTCCCACAACATTGTGGCCGTCGGGGTCTCAGATGAGGATATATGCAGGGCTGTCAATCTGATTATCAGCAACCGTGGAGGCATTGCGGTCGTTTCGAGAAACAGGGAGATGATACTCCCTCTGCCGATTGCCGGAATCATGAGTGACAGGGATTACGCCACCGTGGCCGACGGATATACACGGCTCGACAAAATGGCCAAGGCTATGGGATCAAGACTGCGGGCACCCTTTATGACCCTGTCATTCATGGCGCTCCTTGTTATTCCGAATATAAAGATGAGTGACAAAGGCCTGTTCGATGCGGAGAAATTCAGAATAATGGATCTTTTTTGCGGGTAAGGGCGACCTTAGCCACCCATCAAAGTTCTCCTGTCCTCATTCATTTATACCTGATCAGTTTCGATTTTTTCTTGATTATAGGTGGCGTCTGGAATAGAGTAGTGGTCGTAGAATTCAGGGGTGCTCGGGACGGCGGTCCCGGGCTGAGATGATACCCTTTGAACCGGATCTGGGTAATGCCAGCGCAGGGAGAGAGATTTGGATATCTTTTGAAGGCATACCCCCAACCGGGTATGCCTTTTTTGTTTTTGACCGGGAGTGGACGGCATGAATAAGACAATTTTTGTCATATCGGGCGGTGTCATGGATGATCTCCGGTTTTTGTACGATGAGATCAAAAGTGCCGGCGATCCGGTGATTATATGCGCCGACGGTGCGGCTCAGAGATTAAAAAAGCTTGATATCGTGCCTGATTGTATTGTGGGCGACATGGATTCTGTTGAAGAAGATACCCTGAGATATTTCGAGGCAAAGGGGAGCAGGATTATCAGGCATCCCGAAGACAAGGACGAAACCGATACGCAGCTCGCGCTCGAATGCGCGTTCGAGATGCATCCGGAAGCGATTCGCATATTCGGAGCGCTTGGCGGAAGGATCGACCACGCGCTGGCGAATATCTCTCTCCTCGTGATGTGCGCGAAGAGAGGTATCGATACGAAGATAGTGGACAAGGATTGCGAGCTGTTTGCCATTGACAGGTCGTGTGTGATCAATGGAAGAGAGGATGAAACGGTTTCTCTGATCCCCCTGTCTTCGGATGTCACGGGGATAGAGCTCGAAGGTTTCAGGTATCCTCTCTCCGACGGGGTGATGGAGATTGGAAGACCATACGGTGTGAGCAACAGGCTGGCCGGGACAAGAGGGACAATTTCGGTGAAGACAGGATATCTGCTGGTTATACGGCAGTTTGGAATTTAGAGGGGTACGATATGACGATAAAGAGAGTGTTGACTATAGCGGGATCGGATTCCGGCGGCGGAGCCGGGATACAGGCGGATCTGAAGACGATTACCGCGCTCGGAGGTTTCGGCATGAGTGTGATCACGGCCCTGACCGCTCAGAATACATTAGGCGTGCATGGAATTCATGAGGTCCCCACAGATTTCATTGAAAAGCAATTCGACGCGGTGGCTACCGATATCGGTGTTGACGCCGCGAAGACGGGGATGCTCTCCAGCTCTGAGATCATGAGAACCGTCGCGGAAAAAATTAAGGAATACCGTATCAAAAAACTGGTCGTTGATCCGGTAATGGTGGCCAAGGGAGGGGCGATGCTTATAAAGCAGGAGGCGAAGAAGACCCTGGTAGAAAAGCTTTTGCCCCTGGCTTGTGTGATCACCCCCAATATCCCCGAAGCGGAAGAACTGACCGGTATGGAGATTATGACCGTTGAAGACATGAAAAAAGCGGCCAAGGTCATACACCGGATGGGTGCGAAAAATGTCTTTGTAAAAGGGGGGCACATGTCGGGGGATGCCCTGGATATTCTGTATGATGGCGGTGATTTTCATGAGTTTACCTCGGAGAGGATAGACACGAAGAATACGCACGGTACCGGATGCACGACCTCCGCCGCTATCGCCACGGGACTTGCGCAGGGTATGGATGTGTGCGAGGCGGTCAAAAGGGCGAAGGAGTATATAACCGTGGCCATCAAACACTCAATCTCCATAGGCAAAGGGCACGGTCCGACCAACCATATGGCCTATCTGTTCAGAAAAGGCGGCATGTCTGAAGGCGGCTGTAACAAATAGAGGTTGCTATGCTTTCAGTTTCAGGTCTGACAAAGAATTTTGAGGATCTTACCGTTATGGAAGGGTTTGACCTGACTGTACCCCGAGGAGGGTTTACCACCCTGATAGGGCCGTCCGGTTGCGGCAAAAGCACCCTCTTTGATATCCTGACAGGCGTTTTCCCCCGGGATGGCGGCCGGATATCCTGGCTTGGAAAAGATGTTCCCGATCTGATGGGCAGTGCGGCTTACATGCAGCAGAAAGACCTGCTTCTCCCGTGGCTTTCCCTGATTGACAACGCCCTGCTTCCGGCAAAGATTGCCGGGATCGATGAGAATAATTCGCGGAAGAAGGCCTCGGCCCTGTTCGGCCGTCTGGGTCTGCACGATTTCGAGAAGTATATACCACAGAAGGTGTCAGGCGGCATGCGCCCGCGCTGCGCGCTGGTACGGACCCTGATGTTCGAGCATGAACTGGTTCTTCTGGATGAGCCTCTTTCTTCTCTTGACGCCATCACCCGGAGAAGCTTGCAATCCTTGCTCATGTTGCTCCAGAGTGAATTTAACAAGACCATACTGATGATCACGCACGATATAGAGGAGGCCCTGCTGCTGTCCGATGAACTGCTTGTCATGACGCCCATGCCGATGCGGGTAAGAGAACGGTTTGTCTTGGAGATGCCGAAACCCCGAAGAAGCAGTAATCCTGAATTGTTGAAGATAAAAGAGCATGTGCTTGAGGAACTGGAGGGGGATTTGGATGGAACGATCTAACTGGATTTCCCTTCTGATTTTCCTGGCTGTCATTGCAGTATGGGAGTTTGCCTGCGCATGGTTTTCTATCCCCGATTTCATTCTTCCTGCTCCAACGGAGGTATTGAAGACGACAGTATTTAAGGCTTCTCTTCTCCTTCCGCACGCGGGTGTGACCGCGCTGGAGATCATCATGGGAATCGTCCTGTCGCTGCTGGTGGCAGTACCGATTGCGACGGTGATGTTCGCCTTCCCTTCAATGGAACGAGCCCTGTCGCCTTTTCTCGTGGCATCTCAGGCGGTGCCCGTGTTCGCCCTGGCTCCTCTCCTTGTGATTTGGCTTGGGTATGGTCTCGCCAGCAAGGTTCTGATGGCGGCGATTATCATCTTTTTCCCCATAACAGTCAGTCTGCTTGAGGGATATAAGAACTGTGATCGTGAATACGTGGTTTTCTTCGGTCTGATGGGGGCCGGATTCTGGAAGAAGCTGCGCCTTCTCTACTGGCCCTGGGCCCTCCCGTATTTCTTTTCCGGACTCAAGGTGGGGGTCACCGTTGCCACGATCGGGGCGGTCATCGGAGAGTGGGTGGGAGCGCAGAGGGGTC
>CAZOHQ010000017.1:0-14268 GCA_964579455.1 uncultured Syntrophaceae bacterium
GAGCAGGCATTTTACATGGTCGGCGGCATAGAAGATGTCAAGGAAAAAGCAGCTAAACTTACGGAAGAATAAGTCGGAGGATTGTTAGATGGCCGATCAACTGATGTTGGAGATAGTAACACCGGAAAAGCTCGCGTTCAGCGATGTTGTCGAAGAGGTGACATTATCCGGAAGCGAAGGAGAATTCGGGGTATTGATCGGTCACGCGCCGCTCTTGAGTTCTATAAAATTTGGTGAACTCAACTATACGAAAGACAACAAGAAGACATATTATGTTACCGGTGAAGGATATGCGGAGATAACGAATCTCAAGGCGACAGTTCTTGTTGAATCGATCGAGGAAGCGGAGTATATAAAAAGGGATGAAGCACAAAAAGACAAGGAATCCGCGGAAGCGCAACTGGCCGGAATAAACAAGGATGATCCAGGTTACGAGAGAGTGAAGCAAACTCTGGACATGGCTGAGGCACGGATTAAGGTTGCAGAGAAAGTGTAGAGGTGTGATTTCAGAATAATATCATGTATATCCGTTATGTTACGGCGATAGATATGTAAAAGCCAAGGGAGCTTGCTCTCTTGGCTTGTTTTTTCTGTGGAGGAGGCATCAATTCATGGAGAAATCAAGGAAGCGCTTGCTGAATATCCTGATATGTGCCCTGATGTATGTGTTGGTAAGCCTTGTTTTAGCAGATTTCGCCGCTGCGGCGGAAGCTGTAAGCCATGGGTTACATGATATCGGGACAGAACTGCACGTCTGGGCAGCGCTTCCCTTTGCCGGGATCCTTTTGTCCATAGCCCTGTGTCCTCTCCTCCTGCCCCATTTCTGGCATAATCATTTCGGGAAGATCTCCGCCTTCTGGGCGCTGCTCTTTGCCGCACCCTTCCTCTTTTTCTATCAGGATGTTGCGGTGTATCACATACTCCATATATACCTGATAGACTATATCCCCTTCATCATACTCCTGTGGGGGCTGTTCACTGTAGCTGGAGGGATTGTCATCAGGGGGTCACTGAAGGGCACCCCTGCCCTCAATACGATGATGCTGCTGATCGGCACGATACTGGCGTCGTGCGTGGGGACAACGGGAGCAGCCATGGTTATGATACGCCCGGTTCTCAGGGCGAATAAGGACCGGCTGAAGAAGACGCATGTGGTCTGCTTCTTTATATTTCTCGTGGCTAATATAGGTGGCTCTCTCACGCCGCTGGGCGACCCCCCTCTCTTTCTCGGGTTTCTCCATAATGTTCCGTTCTTCTGGGTTACAACAGGAATATTGCCGCACATGTTGACCGCATCCGCACTATTGTTGGCACTATTTTTTATTGTTGACACGCTGTATTACAGAAAAGAGAAAAAGCAGGTACATGCAGAATCCGTAGAAGAAAAGATTCCCTTCAAGATAGAGGGGATTATCAACTTTATATTTCTCGCCGGTGTGGTCATCCTCGTGCTGATGAGTGGCTACTGGAAACCGGGACATCTCAACGTGATCGGGGTACATCTGGAATATCAGAGTATAGTGAGAGATCTCGGTATCATAACAATAGGGATCCTTTCCCTCGTATTTACATCCAGAAGATTAAGAGAGGCGAATGATTTTAGCTGGTTTCCCATCATGGAGGTTGCGAAGCTGTTTGCGGGCATATTCATGACAATCATCCCGGCGCTGGCGATATTGAAGGCGGGCAGTGCTGGAGCCCTGTCAGGTCTTGTCTCTATTGTAAAAGAATCCTGCCACTACTTCTGGGTCACCGGCGTCTTGTCATCCTTCCTCGATAACGCCCCTACGTATCTTACCTTTTTCAATCTCGCCCTCGGAAAGCTTGGCATTACGGAGGCTATGGTGCCCGGCGCACTCGCGGCGAAGGCGGCCACGGCACATCCGGAGTTTATCATGTACCTGAAGGCGATTTCAGCGGGAGCCGTTTTTATGGGGGCGAATACCTATATAGGCAACGCTCCCAACTTTATGGTAAAGTCCATAGCGGAGGAGGCCGGTGTCAACATGCCCAGCTTCTTCGGATATATGATAAGATACTCAATTCCTATTCTCATTCCTGTCTTTATCCTTGTCACATTTATATTCTTTTAGGGGGAGTGGGGAATTTTACACAGAAAGGTGTTTGAGATATGAACAGTGAATATTGTGAGATGGTGATAGAGGGATCACTCGACCGCATCAGGGGGTTTGTGATCGGATTTCTTGAGGGGAGAGGGATTCAGGGAGAGGCGATCTTCGAAGAGGATCACCATGTGGAGAATGAGAGCAGGTTCGGCCAGATGATGCGTCTTATCGGTGTCAAGGGGAACCGCTTTCACCTTATCATCGGCGCCGGATTCCTCAAACTCTTTGAGGGAGCTCTGGAGAGGCGAAAGGAGGAACTCGCGTTGAAGATAACCTCCGAGAAAAAGATCAGCCGTGCCTCCTTCGGCTTCCGTTACCGGGCATATACCAGAGAGCTGGGAGAGGAACTGATGACCCTGTTTGGTGATCCGGGGAAGGGGCTCCAGGTACGGGATTATAAGCCCAAAGAGACCATGATGCCGGAGGGCAAAGGGGTTGAGGCTTACGCTCCGCTCCACGAATATGAGATAAAGGCCGCGGGAACGATATATGGCCCGGTCAGGGATGTGATTGATTTCTACGGCAGTGCGGAACACCACGACATGGTGGAGCTTGACAGTATCAAACTGGAGTATGCCGAGGCCTGAACAGCCCCTTTTTATCTGCTGGTGCCTGAGGCGAATACCCATGGTGTGCAATAGGAAGGTATGTATGTTTTCGTAAACCTGACATCTGAAAAGAACTTTGTCAGGATACCTTCTGCGACCTTCAAGGTTCCTTCGTCGTAATCCGAGCAGCATTGGGCTGTGATCATTCCGGAAGGGCTCAGGCCAGCACTGATCTTTGTAAAGAGATTATCCAGAAAAATCTCCCGATCCATATCAATAAAGGCCTCCGGGTGCATCGTCAGATCGTAGATTATGGCATCGAACCGGCAGTTGGTGTCCAGGAAACTGAAGACGTCATCGTTAATGATTTTAACCCTTTCATCGTCGAATGCATCGTGACATATGCCCCTCAGATATCTTCCGCACGCTGTTGTAACTTCTTCGTCTATATCGATCAACGTGACCTTTCGGGGATTGTGTTTCAAAAGTTCGTAGAGTACACCACCGTCACCTCCGCCCAGGATTGCCACATTGTGCAGGGGAATTCCGGCCTCGACGAGGGGAGACACCATACTTTCATTATAGAGATAGGCATCCTTCTCGGCTATCTGAAGATCATTATCAAGGAAGAGCATCCTTCCGAAATCCTGGTTGTCGATGATCCTGATGTTCTGATACTTCGACACCCTGTTGAAGATATCTTTATCGATATGATACCGTATATCAAAACCGCCCAGATTCGTATCATCCGTTATCCAGTTTTTGCTTTGTATCTCAAGGGGGTTTCCCCGTGAGATCTCCGCGATTCTTGTGCTGCCCGGAGCAAGCTCTTCCTTGAAATAATCCATCAGATCAAGAGATGCCTGGCGCCCGCGTGAGCAGGTGAAGATATCCAGTGACGCGTGACGCGCTTCGGGGTATGTGTGTATGGCCACGTGCGATTCGCTTATGACAGCGATGGCGGTTATCCCTATGGGATCATAACAGTGGCTGTCGAGGCTCACAAGACCGAGGGCGCATCTGTTGATGCCGTCGCGCAACATCTGCTCAATCGATTCCCTGTCATTAAGGATATCCCTTGAGCAGTTGAAGAATTCTGCCAGTATCTGTGTTCCCCGTGGTTTCAGAGCGACTCCTGTTTTACGACACTATTGAAGATCCTTGCAGCCCCGTATAAGCGGGATCTGAGCTTTTGCTCCGGCGGGCTGAGGGAATCTCCGACTGTTAATGGAAAATTCTTGATTGTATGCACCCACTATTCAGTTCAATATATTGATTGAAAATGCGGTCACATTTTTATATAAAAAAGAATGTTGGGTGTCAAGGAAAAGGAAAGTCGTTTTTGAAGTGGCATTTCTTTTTCGCATACGTTAAGCTTATGAGTGAACAACAGTGCTAATTATCTGACAACCTGTTTTTTGATGGTTTTGATTCTGTTGTTGGTACCCTCGATAGTATCGGTTGAGATGCGATGGTTGTAAGAGGAGGGAAGACCGTTTCCCTTCATGATGATGAGGCTAAAAGAACGAATATAAAAGATGGGAGGATAACAAAAAGATGAAACCGCTACGCCAATTGGCCCTTTTATTGCTCTGTTTCGCATTAGTTTTTGTATTATGTATGTGCTCAAATGAGGATGCAAGTGTTGAACAGAAGAAAGAACCTCAGGCTCTCGAAGAAGGGCAAAAGGGAAAACCTGTAGGAGAACTCAAGGACGAAAAGCCCCATGGCCAGGGAACACTGACCGAGGCTGATGGAACCACATACGTGGGTGAATTGAAGGACGGCAAGCCTCATGGGCAGGGGACCTTTTCCTATCCAGAGGGCAAAAAATTTCAACCGAAGGAGGTTGAAGATGCCGGGAGAACGTGGATCAAGGGCCTTCCGATGGGAAGGGAATCCGTGGGAGAAGTCAGGGAAGGCGCGAGGGACGGACAGGGTGAATTGACCTATTACTCCGGCGCCAAATATGTTGGTCAGTTCAAGGATGGCATCATGAACGGCAAAGGTGTTATGACAAATCCCAACGGCGTTATCTATGAAGGAGAGTTCAAGGACGGCAAACCTCACGGTCAGGGGATGGTTGCTTTCCCCGACGGCAAGAAATATGTCGGACAGGTAGAGAATAACAACATCCATGGTAATGGAGTTATGACTTTCCCGGACGGAAGAAAGTATACCGGCCAATTTAACAAGAACAAAATGGATGGAGAAGGTATTTTGGTATATCCTGATGGAAAAAAGGAAGAAGGCATGTTTAAGGATGGCAAATTTGTGAGCTAAAGGGGTAGATCGTACCATTCAACATCTTCTGATCTGTCGGTTGGCTCTCCCGTAGTTGTGTGCAGTTTCCTTTCATTCAGGGGTGTATCCTTCAAAAATGATACCGGCACTGCGTAGATATCGTGCCCCTGAATTCTGCAGGATTCAAGTTCGCCGAGCGCTAAATCCCAGTTCTTCATTGACAAAGGGAATCACTCATTGTACTTCTGTACCCAGTGAAATGAGCGGGGCATGATACCATGCATGACAGATTGATACGGATCGCGGCAACGGGTCTGGGCAGTGGACTTTCACCGTTTGCCCCCGGGACGGCGGGGACGTTGGTGGGCATACCGGTGTATATGATTTTTTCCCGATTTCCATGGCCTCTTTACCTTCTGTCGATTGTCGCTTTTTCGCTTTTTGCCGTTTATGTTTCACAGGAGGCGGAAAAAATATACAATGAGAAGGATCCGGGCCGGATCGTTATTGACGAAATAGCGGGCTTTCAGGTCACCATGTTTCTGGTTGCACCGACTGTCTGGCATATATTCTGTGGATTTATACTGTTTAGAGCCTTTGACATTATCAAGCCATTTCCCATACGTCTCTGTGAGAGAAGTCTCCCCGGGGGCTATGGCGTGGTGGGTGATGACATAGCTGCCGGCATGTATGGGAATATCATATTGCTTCTGTTTATCGGATTTATACTGTAGGGGAACGGAATGGATATCGGAATACTGGTTATAGGAAACGAGCTGACAAGCGGCATGACGCAGGACACAAATTCTTCCTTTATCGCGCGTGAGCTGGATGCACAGGGGTGGCGTGTGTCGGCCGTAATGGTCGTTGGTGACGATGGAAAGGCGATCAAGGGGGGGCTTGATTATCTCCTGCGAATCTCCGATGCGCTTATCGTTACAGGGGGCCTCGGCCCGACAGAGGACGATATGACGACAGCGGCAGTTGCCGGTGCATTCGGCCTTGGTTTATACACCGAAGATGCCGTTCTCAGGCGGCTTAAAGGGAGATTTAGCAGACTTAATATTCTGTGGACGGAAAACAACGCGAAACAGGCCGTATTCCCCGATGGTGCCGGTATCATAGATAACGCCGTCGGTACTGCCTGCGGATTCTTCCTGGAGCGTGGCGACAAACCTCTCGCTGTCATACCGGGAGTTCCCGGCGAGGCACAAAACATGCTTACGGAGGGTGTGATTCCGCTCTTCAGAGAAAAGCTCGCGTATCGTGAATATGTTGCGAAGAGAACGATAAAGATCTTTGGACTGACAGAGTCAAGAATCGATGAGGCGCTTCTGCATGAAGACCTGGAGATTCCCGGGGTATGTGTGGGCTCCTATCCACGGTTTCCGGAGATACGTCTGGTCGTCACATCCAGGGGCGAAAACAGGCATCGTGTGGAAGAAAACCTCGGAGTTGTCTGTGAGAGAATAGAAGGAACACTTCACCGACATATATTCGGTTATGACAATGATACCATGGAAGGGATAGTGGCCGCGCTTCTCACCGATAGAGGATTGACACTCTCGGTGGCAGAATCGTGTACCGGGGGCCTGATTACCGGCCGTCTGACAGATGTTCCGGGAAGTTCGGTATTCCTGGAGCGGGGTGTGGTTACCTACAGCAATACCTCAAAGGTGGAACTTCTCGGGGTGCCCGCTTCGGTCATAGAGGAACATGGAGCCGTGAGTGAAGAGACGGCCGTTCTGATGGCTGAAGGTGCAAAGAGGACCGCAGGGACGGATATCGGGCTGGCCACAACGGGTATCGCGGGTCCGACGGGCGGAACGGAGGAGAAGCCCGTTGGGACCGTCTTTATCGCTCTGTCCACACCAGATGGCACCTTGTGCCGCAGGTATTTGTTCAGGTGGGATCGGAGGCGCATAAAGGAGATATCGTCGCAGATTGCCCTGAATATGCTGAGGAGGTTTCTGGCCGGAGGAGATGGCTTGGCATGACAGCGCCCGCCGGTGTCCGTCGGCTTCAACATTGCAGAGGACAGAGATGGGGGATAAAAAACCCATAAGGGTCTTTCTGGCGATAGAACTTCCAGAGGATATACAAGCCCTGATAGAAGGCATTAAAGAGCGATTAATGCCTGTGTTGGTCGGAATACGTTGGCCACGACAGGAAGGGATACACCTTACGTTGACGTTTTTTGGCGATCTCTTCGAGGATGATGTGGTTCGCATTTCGGAGGTTATTGAAAGAAACCTCAGGGACATTGCTCCCATGGAACTGAATGTAGGTTTGCCGGGAGGATTTCCCAGCCTGAAGAGGTCGAGGGTATTATGGCTCGGTATAGGGGGAGATACGCAGAGATTGGCAGTTCTTCAGGCAGCAATTCAAAAGGATCTGGAGGAATGCGGTTTTCCCGGGGAAAAAAGGCCGTTCAAACCGCATCTTACACTGGGGAGAGTCCGGTCACGCGGCGGAGTAATTTTCGGAACTGAAGAGGTGATTGAAAAAACAGGGGAGCTGGACGTAAGCCGGTTTGATGTGCGGGAACTGATACTCTTTAAGAGCGAACTGAAGCCCGGTGGTGCGATATACACGAAACTTGCCGGTTTTCCATTTGGTGGGCAGGGAGAGACCAGCTAATTATTGGGTTTGAATTCTTAATCAAATTTTCATGAAAAGTAACAGGTTACACCAATGAGAGGAGGCCGCTATGAGGTCTGATACAGATAGGGAAAGGGCTGTGGATCTGGCGATAACCCAGATCGAGAAGCAGTTTGGAAAGGGTTCCATCATGAGACTGGGCGGGGATGAATTTATATCGAATGTTCCCGCCATACATACGGGTTCCATAAGTCTTGATATCGCTCTTGGTGTCGGCGGTGTTCCCAGAGGAAGGGTTATAGAGATATTCGGGCCCGAATCAGGCGGGAAGACCAGCCTTGCGCTTCACATTGTTGCGGAAGCGCAGAAGGCAGGCGGTCTTGCCGCGTTTGTGGACGCGGAACACGCGCTGGACGTGACGTATGCCAGAAATATCGGTGTGAACACGGATGACCTCCTCATATCCCAGCCTGATACGGGAGAGCAGGCGCTTGAGATCGCAGAGGTTCTGGTGAGGAGTGGTGCGCTTGATGTCCTCGTTATAGACTCCGTTGCGGCCCTGGTGCCGCGTTCAGAGCTCGAAGGAGACATGGGAGACGCGCAGATGGGACTTCAGGCAAGACTGATGTCACAGGCGCTCAGAAAGCTCACCGGGACGATAGGCAAGACCATGACGACGGTTATTTTTATCAACCAGTTGCGTATGAAGATAGGGGTATTCTTTGGTAATCCCGAGACAACGACCGGGGGAAACGCCCTCAAATTCTATTCAACCATGCGTCTGGATATACGCAAGATCTCCGCTATAAAACAGGGACAAGATGTCATAGGAAACAGAGTGCGGGTCAAGGTGGTGAAAAACAAGGTTGCGCCTCCATTCAGGCAGGCGGAATTTGATATCATCTTCGGAGAGGGCATCTCGAAGGAAGGCGATCTCCTTGATCTAGCGGCCGACAATGAAATTGTTGAGAAAGCGGGTGCCTGGTATTCGTACGGAGGGGAAAGGATAGGGCAGGGCAGGGAGAACGCCAAAGGGTTTTTGAAGGATAATCCCGATATAAAGGACCGGATATTGGAGGAGGTCGGCGAAAAATTTGGTCTGAAAAAGCGTAAGGTAGAGGAAAAAGAATAGTGGACGACGATCCTTTGTATGAGAAGGCAAGGCAAAATGCGCTGCGATATCTTTCATACAGGGGGAGAAGTATAGAAGAGGTACGGTCGAAACTTACGGAAAAAGGTTTTGACGATGCCGTAATAAAGAAGGTTGTTGACAGATTTATCGATCTTGGGTATCTGGATGATGAGAATTTTGCGAAGCAATGGGCGCGAAATCTCGCCGTCAGCAGACTATGGGGCGACAGGAAGATAGAGAGAACCCTTCTCGAGAAGGGAATCTCCCGCGATCTTATAAAAGATGCTATCGCCGAGACCAGAGAAGAGAAAGACGAAAGGCGTGCCATAGAGGAACTTGTCGAGAAGAGACTTCGCAGGGAATCTGAATGCGAGGTCTTTTCATATAAGGGGAAGAGAAGGCTGGCGCAGAGTCTCGCGGGTAGAGGATTTCCTGTGGGACTTATATTGGATGTGCTCAGAGAGATGGGAGCAGGCGACGGCGATAACCATAGACCTTGAATGAGGAGATGTATAGTAATGACAGGCAGTGAGATCAGAGAAAAATTTCTTGAATATTTTAAAGAACGGGGCCACGCGGTTGTGGCCAGTTCATCGCTTATTCCGAAGGAGGACCCGACATTGCTCTTTACGAATGCGGGGATGGTACCCTTCAAGAATCTGTTCCTGGGGCAGGAAGACCGGGGGTATCGGAGGGCGGCCTCCTCACAGAAGTGTGTCAGGGCCGGGGGAAAACACAACGATCTGGAGAATGTCGGATATACGGCCAGGCACCATACCTTCTTCGAGATGCTGGGAAATTTTTCATTCGGTGATTATTTCAAGGACGAGGCCATCGCCTGGGGATGGGAATTTCTGACGGAGGTCATGGGTATCCCTGCGGACAAGCTGTGGGTGAGCATCTACAAGGACGACGACGAGGCGTTCGAGATATGGAATAAAAAGATGAAGCTCCCCGCCGAGAGGATCTTCCGCCTGGGTGAAAAGGATAATTTCTGGACCATGGGCGATACCGGTCCCTGCGGCCCCTGCTCAGAAATCTACTTTGACCAGGGTCAAGAAGTCGGCTGCGGGAAGCCGGACTGCAATATCGAATGCGAATGCGGACGCTACGTCGAGGTATGGAACCTCGTCTTCACGCAGTTCGACCGTGACGCGTCCGGAACTCTGACCCCCCTGCCCAAACCGAATATCGATACGGGAATGGGACTTGAGCGGCTGGCAGCCGTAATGCAGGGAGTAAACAGTAACTACGACTGCGATCTCTTTCATGAGATTATCGGGCATATCGAGGATGTGTCGGGCAGGAAATACAGGAAAAATGAAGAGGACGACATCGCCATACGGGTAGTTGCCGATCACTGCCGCGCCGTCACCTTCCTCATCAGCGACGGTATCCTCCCCAGTACCGAGGGGAGGGGATACGTTCTGCGGAGGATCTTGCGACGCGCCGCCCGTTTCGGAAAGCTGCTGGGCTTGGACAAGCCCTTCCTCCATGACCTGGTGCCGGTCGTAATTGAAAAGATGAAGGACTTTTATCCGGAGATACTGGACAAGGAATCCTACATACGGAAGGTTATCGTAAATGAGGAACAGCGCTTCATGGAAACTCTCGATACGGGGTTGAAGATCCTGAACGATGAGATCGATTCCCTCAAGGGGAAAGGAGATACGATTATCCCCGGTGATGTGGTCTTCCGGCTCTACGACACCTTCGGATTCCCGACCGATCTCACCGCAGAGGTCGCCCGGGCTCAGGACCTGACGCTGGATATGGGGGGATTCGATGCCGCCATGGAAGGCCAGCGCAGCAAGGCGCGGGAGGCCTGGAAGGGCAGCGGCGAGGAAGAAGTTTCCGCTGTGTACCGGAAGGTTTCCATGGATGGAATAAAAACGGAGTTTGTCGGATATGAGGGGAATACCGAGACCTCATCGCGGATAATTGCGATCCTGAAAGACAATAAACGGGTGGATGCCCTTGCAGAAGGGGAGCGAGGCGAGATATTTGTCGAAAAGACCCCCTTCTATGGCGAGATCGGTGGCCAGGTCGGAGATGTCGGGATTATTGAAAGAGATTCGGCTTTCTTTGAAGTGTGGGACACCCAGAAACCCCTCGATGATCTGTTCACCCACATAGGAAAGATCAAGAAGGGTACCTTCACCGTCGGGGACACCGTTGACCTGAAGACGGACGAGGGGATACGTCGGGCCATCGAGGCAAACCACTCAGGGACCCATATCCTCCAGGCGGCGCTGAAGCGGGTGCTGGGGGACCATATCAAACAGTCCGGCTCCCTTGTTAACGCGGAGAGACTCCGCTTCGACTTTACCCATTTCGCGAAGATCGAAGAAGGCGAGATCGAAGAGGTCGAACATATCGCCAACGCCTACATCCGAAACAATGTGCCGGTCGACACTCGGGTCCTTGAGCGGGAAGAGGCCATGAAGACCGGCGCGACTGCGGTCTTTGACGAGAAGTACGGCGATGATGTCCGTGTTGTCCGGATGGGGGACTACAGCATGGAACTGTGCGGCGGCACCCATGTCCTCAGGACCGGAGATATCGGATTCCTGAAGATCGTCGGGGAATCATCCATAGCCGCCGGCGTGAGAAGGATCGAAGCGGTGACCGGGGGAGATGCCGTCAAATACGCCGAGGTGGTGGAGAGAGAACTGAAGACCTCAGCCCGACTCGTCAAGGCGGTTCCCCTCGAATTAAACAAGAGGGTGGAAAAACTGCTGAAAACCCAGAAGGACCTTGAACGGGAGATCGAAGCCTTGAAGGGGAAACTGGCGGCGAAGGATTCCTCCGACCTCCTTGATAAGATAAAGGAAATAAAGGGCGTTAAGGTGCTCGCATCCATGGTCGATGTGCCTGATGTGCGGACGCTTCGTGATTTTGGAGATAAGGTGCGCGATAAGATCTCGTCCGGGATCGTCCTGTTGGGAAGCCGGGTGGATGACAAGGCAATGCTCTTGTGCATCGTGACGAAGGACCTGACGGACCGCTATAACGCGGGGAAGATAATCAGGGAGATAGCGCCGGTTGTCGGGGGAAAAGGCGGTGGCCGCCCGGATATGGCCCAGGCCGGAGGATCCAAACCTGAAAAGCTGAAGGAGGCGCTGGAAAAAGTAGAGGAGATCCTGCTCAGGAGTTGATACCGTGGCATAGAGAGTGTCGAGGCGATGAGGGGCCCGTGAGGGCACGCTTCGTACAACAGGTTTGCAGATCTGAGTTACGAGCTCAATGATTCCGATGCAATGACAGGACATAGGAGGTGTCTGTATGGCCGAATTTTCTGCTGAGTATGAAAGCTTCAGAAGCACGGACGGCTTGAAGATCTTTTACCGGAGATATCAGGCAGACCCCGAGAAGGCGCGGATGATAATTGCTCATGGATTGGGTGAACATTCCGGACGCTATAATAATGTTATTGAACGACTCCTTCCTCTGGGCGTAAGCGTATGGGCACCGGACCACAGGGGACATGGACAGAGTGATGGTCGCCGAGGTCATATCTCCTCCTTTGACCAGTACGTCGAAGATCTTCGCACGCTTGTTGAGATTGTCAGGGATGGAATGGCCGAAGATGAAAAGATTTTTCTCCTGGGGCATAGCCTTGGGGGGCTTATCGCACTGCGGTTTGCCGCCTGCTTTCCGGAAATGATGTATGGTGTGATCGCCTCTTCACCTGCGCTCGGGGTGACTGTGGATATACCTGCCGGCAAGGCATTTGCCGGTCGGATCATGTCTACCCTCTGGCCGACCCTCAGTCTTGCCAACGGACTGGATGTACCGAAGATCTGCCATGATGAAGGGGTGGTGTGCGCTTACAGGGATGATCCTCTGGTTCATGACCGGGTGAGCGCCCGCTGGTTTACCGAGTTTTTGTCGGCCATGGAAGCGGCATGCTGTTCGGCAACCGAGATCAACGTTCCCCTGCTGATGCAGCTGGCAGGAGATGATCACCTGACAAACGCCGACACATCGGCAACGTTCTTTGAGGCCTTGGGTTCCGGTGACAAAACACTGTACGTCTACGAAGACCTCTACCACGAGATATACAACGAGAAAGAGGAACAGAGAAAGCACGTATTGGATGATCTGGAAGCCTGGCTTTTGAAACACATGTGATTGGGGGGATATCTGAAAATGGCGGAATATGTTGGCGCCGTGGATCAGGGAACAACCAGCACCCGTTTTATCATATTTGACCGCGGCGGAAAGATCGTTGGTCTCGACCAGAAGGAACACAGACAGATCTTTCCCAAACCCGGGTGGGTGGAGCATGATCCTCTTGAAATATGGAGAAATACCACGGATGTTATCCGTGGCGCATTGTGCAAGTCCGGGATCTCCGGGAAGGATCTGGCCGCAATCTGCATTACAAACCAGCGTGAGACCACGGTGGTCTGGGACAGGGAAACGGGCAAACCGTACACCAACGCCATTGTCTGGCAGTGTACACGCACAGGGGAGCTTTGCCGTGAACTGACCGGCGACGGAGGTCAGGACCGGTTCCGCGAAAAGACCGGCCTGCCCATAGCCACCTATTTTTCAGGACCGAAGATCAAATGGATACTGGACAATGTTTCCGGGGTGCGGGAAGATGCCCTCAAGGGGAAGGCGCTATTCGGCACCATGGAGAGCTGGATAATCTGGTGGCTGACCGGCGGGCCCGATAGTGGTGTCCATGTGACCGATGTGACCAATGCCAGCCGCACCATGCTCATGGATCTGCATTCACTCGAGTGGGACGATGACATCCTGAATATCCTGGATATACCGCGACAGATGATGCCCGCTATTGTTCCGTCCAGCGACGCGAATTCCCGTGGTGTCACATCCATGGACGGGCCGTTAGGGGTGTGTGTCCCGGTATGCGGAGCCCTGGGAGACCAGCAGGCAGCTCTTGTGGGCCAGGCCTGTTTTGAAAAGGGGGAAGCCAAAAATACATACGGGACCGGCTGCTTTCTGCTGCTCAATACCGGTACGGTGCCGGTTCCCTCCACGCATGGCCTGATTACCACGCTGGCCTATCAGATTAACGACGACAAACCGGCCTATTGTCTCGAAGGCTCCATCGCTATTGCCGGGGCTCTCGTGCAGTGGTTGAGGGATAATCTTGGCCTGATATCAACTTCATCAGAGATTGAGGCACTGGCTGGCACCGTCGAAGACAGCGGCGGAGTCTATTTCGTCCCCGCTTTTTCCGGACTCTTTGCCCCATACTGGCGCAGTGACGCGAGAGGCGTGATCGCGGGTCTGACACAGTACGCGAACAAAGGTCACATCGCCCGGGCGGTACTGGACGCCAACGCCTATCAGACGAAGGATATCGTTGAAGCCATGAACAGGGATTCCGGTGTCGAGCTGTCCGCGCTCAAGGTGGACGGTGGTATGGTGCACAATGAGATGCTTATGCAGTTTGTGGCGGATATGCTGAATGTTCCGGTTATCAGACCGGTAGTTTCGGAGACGACGGCCCTGGGAGCCGCCTATGCCGCCGGACTTGCGGTAGGTTTCTGGTCAAATCTCGGCGAACTGAAGCAGCACTGGTCCGAAGATGAGAGATGGATTCCTGTCATGGAACAAAAAGACAGGGAAGAAAGATATC